>DASYUT010000065.1 GCA_036000965.1 Actinomycetes bacterium | reverse complement strand
GCGGCGGTCCGGCCGGAGTGGGCGGGTATACTGACGGGCGCCTGCCCGCCTTGGGCGCTTCTCCTCGGTCCGGCGCCGTTGCACCTCGGGCCGGTGCTCCTTACCCAGAACATCCATCGATCCCGCCGTACCCGTCCTCCGGAGGCATCCGTGCGTAGCACCGTCGAGCCTGTCGAGCCCACCAGGCTGAAGCTGAACATCGTCGTGGAGCCTGACGAGCTCAAGCCCGCCATCGACCGGACCGCCCGCCGCCTGGCCAGCGAGGTCAAGGTGCCCGGGTTCCGCAAGGGCAAGGTGCCGCGCCAGGTCATCGAGGCCCGCATCGGCCGGGACGCCCTGGTCGCCGAGGCGATCGAGCGCGAGGCGGTGCCCGAGTTCTACGCCAGGGCGGTGGAGGAGCACGGCGTCGAGCCGCTCTCCCGGGCCCAGGTCGAGCCGCCCTCCTACAAGGACGGTGGGCCGCTCGAGTTCTCGGCCACCGTCGAGGTCAAGCCGGAGCTCGACCTGCCGCCCTACCGCGGCGTCCAGGTGGAGCGCCCCGAGCTCGAGGTCACCGACGAGATGGTCGACCAGCGCATAGACCTGATCCGCGAGCGCTTCGCCCAGCTCGAGGTCATCGGCCGCCCCCTGGCGGCCGGCGACTACGCCCAGATCGACCTGCACGCCTCCCGCCATACCACCCGGATCCCGGAGCTGACCCGGACCGACTTCCTCTACGAGGTTGGCTCGAACCGCATCGTGCCCGAGCTGGACAACGAGCTGGAGGGCACCCGCAAGGGCGACATCCTCCGCTTCACCGTGGAGCTGCCCGAGGGCCTGGCCAACGAGGAGCTGTCCGGCAAGGACGTCACCTTCCAGGTCCTGGTCAAGGAGGCCAAGGCCAAGGTCCTGCCCAAGCTCGACGACGACTTCGCCCAGGAGGCGAGCGAGTTCGACACCATCGGCGAGCTCCGCGACGCCGAGCGCGAGCGCCTCGAGCAGGCGGTCTCCGAGCAGACCGCGGCCGAGCTGGAGACACGGGTGCTCGGCGCCTACCTCGAGATGGTCGAGGTCCCGCTGCCCGCCACACTGGTGCGCGACGAGCTGTCCTACCGGGCCAACCGCTTCGCGCAGCAGCTCGCGATGATGCAGACCACGCTGGACCAGTACCTGGAGGCTACCGGCTCCACGTCCGAGCAGGTCGAGGCCGACCTGCGCGCCCAGTCGGAGCGGGCGGTCAAGGCGCAGCTGGTGCTGGAGGCGGTGGCCGCCGCCGAGGGAATGGAGGCGACTGCCGAGGAGGTCGAGGCGGAGGTGCGCCGCCAGGCCCAGCGGGTCGGTCGCAGCCCCGAAGAGATCCGCAAGGCGCTCGGCGGGGGGGACGGCAGCGTCATCCGCGGTGATATCCTGCGTACCAAGGCGCTCGCGTTCCTTGTGGAGCACGCCGAGGTTGGTGCTCCTGCAGGTGCGGGCGCGGTTGCGTCCATGGCGTCGACGGCTGCGGGGGAGGCCGGGGTCAGCACCACCGAAGCTCCCGACGGTGACGCTCGAGATTCCTAAGCCTTCACGGTTCCTCCAAGGAGAAGCAACGATGCAGCCCATCTCCGACTACCTGGTTCCGGTCGTCATCGAGCAGACCAACCGGGGCGAGCGGTCGTTCGACATCTACTCGAGGTTGCTCAAGGAGCGCATCGTGTTCCTTGGCACGCCTCTCGACGACACAGTGGCCAACCTGATCATGGCCCAGCTCCTCCACCTGGAGAGCGAGGAGCCCGAGAAGGACATCAACCTCTACATCAACTCGCCGGGCGGGTCGGTGACCGCGCTGCTCGCGATCTACGACACGATGCAGTACATCAAGCCCGACGTGGTCACGATCTGCATGGGCCAGGCCGCCTCGGCCTCGGCCGTGCTGCTGGCCGCCGGCGCCAAGGGCAAGCGCTTCGGCCTGCCCCACTCCCGGGTCCTGATCCACCAGCCCTCCGGGGGCGCCGAGGGCCAGAGCGTCGACATCGAGATCCAGGCCCGCGAGATCCTGCGCATGCGGCGCATGCTCGACGAGATCCTGGCCACCCACACCGGCCAGGACGTGGAGAAGGTCAAGCGCGACACCGACCGGGACTTCATCATGACCGCGGACGAGGCCAAGCGGTACGGCATCATCGACGACATCATCGAGAGCCGGCAGACGGCTGAGGAGCTGGTCTCCGCATCGGCCAACGGCGGCCGGTAAGGGCAGGGCAGGCGACTGGCGGGTCGTCACGGCGGACACGTACTCTCCATGCCGAGCGCAGACAGGTCGGGAACCGCACGAGGAGACTCGAACAGATGGCCAAGTTTGGAGACGGCGGCGACCTGTTGAAGTGCTCCTTCTGCGGGAAGTCGCAGAAGCAGGTCAAGAAGCTGATCGCCGGGCCTGGGGTCTACATCTGTGACGAGTGCATCGACCTCTGCAACGAGATCATCGAAGAGGAGCTGTCGGAGACCAGCGAGCTGAAGTTCGACGAGCTGCCCAAGCCGCGGGAGATCTACGAGTTCCTCAAAGACTACGTGATCGGGCAGGACGAGGCGAAGAAGGTCCTGTCGGTCGCGGTCTACAACCACTACAAGCGGATCCAGGTCGGGGCGGGCGCGGCCAGCGACGTGGAACTGCAGAAGTCGAACATCATCCTGCTCGGCCCGACCGGGTGTGGGAAGACCCTGCTGGCCCAGACGCTGGCCAAGATGCTGAACGTGCCGTTCGCGATCGCGGACGCGACCGCGCTCACCGAGGCGGGCTACGTCGGCGAGGACGTCGAGAACATCCTCCTGAAGCTGATCCAGGCGGCCGACTACGACGTCAAGAAGGCCGAGACCGGGATCATCTACATCGACGAGATCGACAAGATCGCGCGGAAATCCGAGAACCCGTCGATCACCCGGGACGTGTCCGGCGAGGGGGTCCAGCAGGCGCTGCTGAAGATCCTCGAGGGCACGACCGCGAGCGTGCCGCCGCAGGGCGGGCGCAAGCACCCCCACCAGGAGTTCATCCAGATCGACACCACGAACGTGCTGTTCCTCTGCGGGGGCGCGTTCGCGGGACTCGAAAAGATCATCGAGTCGCGGACCGGGCGCAAGGGGGTCGGCTTCGGGGCCGACCTCCGTCGTATCGGGGACAAGGACGTCGGCGAGATCCTGGCCAAGGTGCTGCCCGGGGACCTGCTCAAGTTCGGCCTGATCCCCGAGTTCATCGGACGGCTGCCAGTCATCTCCTCGGTCCACTCGCTGGACAAGTCGGCCCTGGTCCGGATCCTCGTCGAGCCCAAGAACGCCCTGGTCAAGCAGTACCGCAAGTTCTTCGACTTCGACGGTGTGGAGCTTGAGTTCTCCGACGACGCCCTCCAGGCCGTGGCCGACCAGGCGATCCTGCGGGGCACGGGCGCGCGGGGGCTGCGCGCGATCCTGGAAGAGGTGCTGCTCGACGTGCAGTACGAGCTGCCCTCACGGACCGACGTGCGCCGCTGCGTGATCACCGCCGACGTGGTGCTGCGCGGGGTGAACCCGACGCTGGTGCCCCGCGACCGGGAGACCGCGGCCGAGCGCACCCGCCGGGAACGCTCGGCCTGAGGGCATGGACGTGGGCGGCCCGGAGTTCATCTTCGGCGGCTTCGCCCTGCCGTCCCCGCTGACCCCCGGGGGGACTCGTGAGCCCGGGACGGGCGATGGCTGAGCGGTCCCGCCTGCTCGTCCGCCAGCTCGGCGAGGGTCTGCTCCGCGTCGCCGAGCAGACCGCCATCGTGGCCACTTGCTGCCTGCTCGGGGCCGGCCTGCTGAGCTGGGTCTTCGACCGCGGCTACGGGCGCAGCGCCGCGCTGGTCTGCGCGCTGGTGGGCGCCGGGATGATGTTCGGCGGCTCCTGGCGCAACGCGCCCATCGGGGTGCTGGACCGCCGGCGCAAGCGCGCCCTGGCCGAGCGCCGGCGCCAGGAGGCGCGCGACCCGGCCGCGCAGGCCCGCCACGAGGTCGAGGAGCGCCAGCCCCGCTCGGTCGTCTCGCCCGGAGGGGTCTCGAGCCTGGCCGGCGTCGTCGTGGTCCTGGTCGGCTTCATCGCCGATGCGGTCGTCGGGCGCACTCCCTGACCAGGGCGGGCGCTCCGGGAGCGGGCACATCCGGCCAAACGGTTCGAGCAGGGCGGCCAAACGGTTCGAGCAGGGCGGCCAAACGGTTTGGGGAACGCGGCCAACGGTTTGAGGAGAGCGGCCCCGAACCCGTACGCTGGTGTCCGGCGAGCTTCGAGAGGATGGTTGCGCACGTGAGCAGGTTCGCGGCCACGCTGGCGGCCCAGACTGCCTCGGCCCTGCGAGTACCCGCCTAGGCCCGTCCGTCCGGGCCTCGGGCCCGCAGCCGTGCCCGACACCTGCTCGCTGCAGCGCGCGAGGCCCCGCCGTATCGGCGTTTCCCGTTTCGCCCTGACCCGGCGACGACGCTGAGGAGCGTTCCCGTGACCGAATCGACAGGCGCCCGGCCGGCGCAGACCCAGAGCCAGCCGCGGGCCGCCGGGCGGCGCGAGCTGCCCAAGACCTACGACCCCAAGACGGTCGAGGAACCCACGTACCAGCGCTGGCTGGACGAGGACGTGTTCCGCGCCGACGCCCGATCGGGCAAGCCGCGCTGGAGCATGGCACTGCCCCCGCCCAACGTGACCGGCTCGCTGCACATCGGCCACGCCCTCGACCACACCTTCCAGGACTACCTGGCCCGCTTCCACCGCATGCACGGGTACGAGGTGCTGTGGCTGCCCGGCATGGACCACGCCGGCATCGCCACCCAGAACGTGGTCGAGCGCGAGCTGGCCAAGGAGGGCAAGACCCGCTTCGACCTCGGCCGCGACGCGTTCGTGGAGCGGGTGTGGAGCTGGAAGGCCGAGTCGGGCGGGCGCATCCTCGGCCAGATGCGCCGCCTGGGCGACTCGGTGGACTGGTCGCGCGAGCGCTTCACCATGGACGAGGGGCTGTCGCGCGCGGTGCGCGAGGTCTTCGTCAGCCTCTACGAGCAGGGCCTGCTCTACCGGGGCCAGCGCATCATCAACTGGTGCCCGCGCTGCCTGACCGCGCTCTCCGACATCGAGGTGGAGCACGAGGAGGTGCCGGGCGAGCTGGCCCACCTGCGCTACCCGCTCGCCGACGGCTCGGGCTGGATCGTGGTGGCCACCTCCCGGGCCGAGACCATGCTGGGCGACACCGCCGTGGCCGTGCACCCCGACGACCCGCGCTACCAGCACCTGATCGGCCGCACCGTGCGCCTGCCGCTGGTGGACCGCGAGATCCCGATCGTGGCCGACGACGCCGTGGACCCGGAGTTCGGCACCGGCGCGGTGAAGGTGACCCCGGCCCACGACCCCAACGACTACGAGATCGCCGAGCGCCACGGCCTCGAGAAGGTGAACATCCTCACCGAGGAGGCGGTCGTCAACGAGAACGGCGGGCGCTTCGAGGGCCTGGACCGGTACGCCGCACGCCGGGAGGTGAAGGCGGCCCTGGCCGAGCTCGGCCTGCTCGAGAAGGTCGACCAGGCGTCCCACTCGGTGGGCCACTGCTACCGCTGCCGCACCGAGGTGGAGCCGCGCCTGTCGCTGCAGTGGTTCGTTCGCACACGGCCGCTGGCCGACCAGGCCATGGCCGCGGTGCGCGACGGCCGGACCCGGTTCGAGCCCGAGCGCTACGCGGGGACCTTCTTCGGCTGGATGGAGTCGATCCGCGACTGGTGCGTGTCGCGTCAGCTCTGGTGGGGGCACCGCATCCCGGCCTGGTACTGCCCGGACGGGCACGTGACGGTGGACCGCGAGGACCCGCCCAAGTGCGCCGAGTGCGGCGCGACCGACCTGCGCCAGGACGAGGACGTGCTCGACACCTGGTTCTCGAGCGGGCTGTGGCCGTTCTCCACGCTCGGCTGGCCCGAGGAGACCGAGGACCTGCGCGACTTCTACCCGACCTCGGTGCTGGTGACCGGTTACGACATCATCTTCTTCTGGGTGGCCCGGATGCTGATGTTCGGCTGCCACTTCCAGCCCCCGACGCCCTTCGAGGTGGTGGCCATCCACGGGATGGTGCGCGACCGGGAGGGCAAGAAGATGTCGAAGTCGTTCGGCAACGTGATCGACCCGCTCGAGCTGATGGACCGCTACGGCACCGACGCGCTGCGGTTCGCGCTCATCCGGGGCGCCAACCCCGGGGCCGACGTGCCGCTGGCCGAGGAGTGGGTCGAGGGGGCCCGGAACTTCGCCAACAAGCTCTGGAACCTCGGCCGGTTCGTCCTCGCTGCGGCGCCCGACGGTACCGACACAGGCGCCCAGGCCGGGGGTCTCCCGACCCCGCACCTGAGGACCGGGGCGCTGGTCGGGGGTCTCCCGGCCCCGGACCTGAGGACCGGGGCGCTGGTCGGGGGTCTCCCGGCCCCGGACCCTGGGACCGGGGTGCTGGCCGACCGGTGGCTGCTCAGCCGGCTCGAGCGGACCCGGGCGGCCGCGACCGCCGCCTACGACTGCTACGACCCGGCCGAGGCCGCCCGCCTGCTGTTCTCGTTCGCCTGGAGCGAGCTGGCCGACTGGGCGGTGGAGCTGGCCAAGCCGCGGCTGGCACGCCGGGACCCCGGCGACGACGCCCGACGGGCCTGGGCCACCCTGGCCTACGCGCTCGACGCGACCCTGCGCCTGCTCCACCCGGTGATGCCGTTCGTGACCGAGGAGCTGAGCCGGGCCCTCACCGGCGCGCCAACCATCACGCTGGGGCCGTGGCCGGCCGAGCGGCCCGGCGACGCCGACGAGGCCGCCGAGGCGGACATGGCCGCCCTGCAGGAGGTGATCGCGGCCGTGCGCCGGTTCCGGGCCGAGCACCAGGTGCCCCCGGCGCGCCGGCCCCGCCTCACGATCTCCCCGGCCAGTCAGGCCCAGGCCGAGCTGTTCCTTGCCGAGGCCGAGAGCGTGCGCCGGCTCGCGCGGCTCGAAGCGGTCGAGGTCGGCCCGGCCCCGGCCGGCGGGCAGCCCACCGCCAAGCTCCTCGCGGGCGGCGCCGAGCTGTACCTGCCGCTGGAGGGACTGCTCGACCTCGACGAGGAGCGGGCCCGGCTCCGCAGGGAGCTGGACACCCTGGCCCAGGAGCGGGCCCGGGCCGGGGCGAAGCTGGCCAACCCGTCCTTCGTGGAGAAGGCGCCCGCCGAGGTGGTGGGCAAGGCCCGCGCCCGCCTGGCCGAGGTGGAGGAGGCCCGCACCGAGGTCGAGGCCCAACTCGCCGAGCTGGGCTAGCAGCGTGGAGGTCGATCTGCCCTGCTACGCTCGCGGTCCCGCCAGCTCCTTGGACCATGCCGACAGGGCGCGGATCGCGGCGGCGACCTCGGCGGGGACGGGCAGGCCGTGGGCGGTTGCCTCCACCCATAACCCCGACAGCAGTTGGGCCGCGCCCTGGGCGCCCAGGGCCAGCTCCCAGCGCGGCGTGGGGACTCCGGGCGGCCCCACCCGACCGCCCGGGGCGGTCTGCGTCTGGGACTGGCCGAAGACCTGGGCGGTGTGGACCGCCCTGGCCACCACGGGGTCCCACTCAGACGTGCCCGCGGTGGTACCAATCCCTGGGTCGGGCGGGTTGCCGTGCTTGGCTGGGTCAGTCATGTTGCCGCATGGCCTTGGCGCGGGCCATCCGCCGCTGGTGGGCGCGCTCGTCCTGCTGGTCGATCAGCAGCAGCGCGACGATCGCGAGCAGCCCGCCCAGGACGACGAGCCCGGTGACGACCGCGCCGGCGGTGTTCACACCGCCCGGCGCCAAGAGACAGGCAGCGCGCGTCACCATAGGGGCTGCTCCCCGGCCGGCCCTGGGTGGTGGGTGGGTGGGGGCTGGCTGGTCATCGCGGCGGGCTCGGTGAGCCGCATGAGCAGGTAGACGACCGCGCCGACCGCGACCGCGGCCAGAGCGTAGCCCTGGGCGGGGCGGAACTGGGCGGGGGCGAGCAGGATCACCAGCTCGACGCCGAGCCAGCCCAGCGCGCCGGCTACCACGGGGCGCTCCCAGCGGCCGAGCCGGAACGACGTCTCGTCCGGCTGGGTCAATGGGCGGTGGCGGGCGGCCCAGGCGTACAGCACGACGGTGGCGGTGTACAGGATCGCGGGCAGCAGGGTGGAGGCGGTGAACAAGGTGGTCAGCGCGTCGGGGTTGCCGCCCAGGGTGATGACGATCGCGGCGCTGGCGGCGGCGACCAGCGCGGTGGCCCCTGGTGGCCCGCCGGTCGCCCGGGGCACGCGGGCCAGGAGCTGGTGGGCGGGCAGGCGCTGGTCTCTGGCCATGGCCCAGGCCAGCCGGGAGGCGGTGGCCATGATGACGGTCCCGCAGGCGTAGATGGCCAGGCAGATGAAGCCCAGGAACAGCTCGATGCGCCCGCCGAGGAACCCCTTGAGGATCGCCGCGACCGGGGCGGTGTCGCCGGTGATGCGGTCGGGGGGGGGGTGGGGCACGCGTCGGGCCAGGCCAGCCTGGGCGCTGGTCATGTGGGGTGGAGCGATGGGGGTTGGGGGGGGGTCAGCCGCCCCGGTCCCGCGCCGGGGCGCACCCGGCACAGTCGGTACCGGCGGCGATGGCGCCCAGCACCACCGGGTGCAGCAGCCCGTTGCTGGCGACGGCCAGCTGCCCCTCCGCCCACGATCGGCCGGC
>DASYUT010000064.1 GCA_036000965.1 Actinomycetes bacterium | reverse complement strand
CTGGTGGCCACCGAGGGGCTGGACCCGGCCGCGGCGAGCGAGCGGCTGCGCGCCCGTGCGGGGGCGTCGCAGCGCACCGTGGCCGACGTGGCCCGCGAGGTCGTGCAGGACGCCCAGCGGGACCGGACCGCGGTGATCGCGGCCGAGCGGGCTCGCTCGCGGGCGGCCGAGGCCCGGGCCGAGCACGCCGAGGCGGCGCTGGAGGCCGCCCAGGCTGCGGCCAACCAGAAGGACGCTGGGGCGGATGGGCCACCCGCCATCCCCGGTGCACACCACGACAGCTCGTGAACGCGCCAGCGGCTGGCTGCAGGTAATCGACCGGAGCTGTTCGCCGGCCTCGGTATGGACCCGATCGGGGCAGGCGGCCGCATGGTGGTGTTAGTTGGGCTCAAGCGCCCGAACGCGAAGATGACCGACGTTCCCGCTGGTCATCGCTTTGGTGGAGCGGTGCTGGTCCGCTCGACTCGGGCAGGCGCCAGCCACGGCTGAGCGACCACCTGCCAGCGAGGCGTGGGGTTCTCGATCGGGTTCGACTTGAACGAGCGGATGCGCACCGCGATCCTCGCCTTCACGGTCGCGCCATGAGCGCCCTCCGCCCCGGCGCCTGAGCGCCGCACCCTAACGTCCGGTCGCCGAGCCATACGCGGTCCGCGGGCACAGCATGGCCGAACGGTGCGCCTCACGGGCGAAGCGTCGGCCGCGGAAGCCCGTACCGCGCCCGGTCGGGTGGCACATGGGAGATGTCGGCTTGGCGCAGGCCGATCAGGTAGTGGTGATGGTGCGCTCCGAGCGGTCCCGGTGTATGGGTGCCGTTCGAACGAGCGGGCGACGGGGAGCGGACCGGCTGTCCATACCTCAGGAAGTTAAGCAGTAAAGCGCTCTTGTACCGCTGTGCGGTCTCCCGTACCGGATGTTACGGGCGGGTGACTGCCGTCGACGACCGAGGACTCCTTGGAGCAGTAAATGCGCTGGTCAGCCGATGTAGTGGGCGCGGGAGGAGTTGAACCTCCGTCCTCTTCCGTGTCAGCAATATGCAGGGAACCGCTGTGCGGGGGGCCGTTCTTGCAGGTCGGGCGTGACCGTAGGTGCTGAAGTTCTATGCTTTCCTGGCGTGCAGTTAAATGCTCTTCCGCGGCCCGAGCTCCCCTGGCACCGCGCTGATCTGGCGTGAGCCGGAGCCCGGAGGTCTCGACGGTCGCCCGACCGCTTCCTATATGCTCAGCGTGACCCGTCGCTGGGGGTGATCTCGGTGCGTCGATACCTCGTCGTGGCCAACCAGACGCTCGGCGGCCCCAAGCTCGCGGACAAGCTCCGGGAGTGTATGTCGGCAGGGCCGTGCCGCTTCTACCTCGTCGTCCCCGCCACACCGACCAGCCAGTTCCTCGAGCCGGTCTCGCAGCCGCTGTCCCTGTCCGGCGTGGACGGCGGCGGCGGGATGCTGCCCGACTACAACAAGATCGCTAAGGCGGTGGCCCGCCGCCGCCTCGACAAAGAGCTGGCACGCCTTCGCGAGGCCGGTGCCGAGGCCGACGGCGAGGTCGGCGACCCAAGGCCCCTGCACGCGATCCGGGACGCGCTCACCCGGGAGCAGGCGGACGAGATCATCGTGTCCACCCTTCCCCACCGCTTGTCGCGCTGGCTGGTCACGGACCTGCCACACCGCGCAAGGCGCACCGGGCTCCCGGTGACCCACGTCGCCGGTCCGGCCGGCCCGCCAGCCTGAGGCTCGCCGATGCGGCCGGTGTCGCCGGCCGTCAGCAGCAGCGGACGCGGGGGTTCCTGTCGCGCTCGTCCATGCGCCTGCGCTCGAACTCGCGCCGCGACAGCGCCGGGGCGTCCGGGTGGGCCCGCCGGTGGTGCTCGACGTACCGGTCGTAGTCGTGCTCGCCCGCCAGCTCCTTGAGGTACCAGGCGAGCTTGGCGGCGGCCTCCCGGGCGGTCATCGGGTCATCAGCGCTCCTCCGGGTCCGGCGGGTCGGCTAGGAGCCGCTGCCCGGCTTTGACTCGGCCATCTGCGCCTTCTCCTCAGCGGTCGGGATCAGCCCGGACGGGGCGAATAGTCTGGACTCCTCGTACGGCGCCTCGGTGAGCGGCAGGGGTTCGCGGCTGCGCAGCGCCTTAGCCCACACGCGCATCGCATCGACGATGACCGCGACCACCAGCAGGGCGAAGACCGCGGCGAGCACGCCGTCGATGACTGAGTTGGTGACGACCTGCTGCATCTGGTCCAGGTTCTTGGCTGGCGCGAGCACCTGCCCCTGGTCCAGGGCGGCCTGGAACCTGTCCCGCTGCGCGAAGAAGCCGAGCTTGGTGTCGGCCGAGAACACCTTCTGCCAGCTCGCCGTCAGCGTCACCGCGACATCCCAAGCCAGCGGCACCCCCGTCACCCAGGCCCACCTGAGCTTGCCCGACTTAATCAGAATGGTCGTCGCCACCGTCAGCGCGATCGCCGCCAGCAGCTGGTTGGCGATCCCGAACAGCGGGAACAGCTGGTTGATGCCGCCCAGCGGGTTGGTCACGCCGGTGTACAGGAAGTAGCCCCACGCCCCGACGATGATCGCGCTGGTGAGGTAGACGCCCGGTCGCCAGGACGGGCGGCCCATCGGTTTCCAGACGTTGCCGAGGGTGTCCTGGAGCATGAAGCGCCCGACCCGGGTGCCCGCGTCGACCGTGGTGAGGATGAACAGGGCCTCGAACATGATCGCGAAGTGGTACCAGAACGCCTTGAGCGCGTCGCCGCCGAAAATCCTCGAGAAGATCTCGGACATGCCCACGGCCAGGGTGGGCGCCCCGCCGGTGCGGGCGACCAGGGTCCGCTCGTCCACGGCGGCGGCCACGGCGGTGAGCTGCTCGGGGCTGATCGTGAAGCCGAGGTTGGCCACGGCCCGGGAGGCGCTCTCGACGGTGTTGCCGAGCACCCCGGCGGGCGCGTTCATGGCGAAGTACAGCCCGGGCTCGATGACCGACGCCGCGATCAACGCCATGATCGCCACAAACGACTCGACGAGCATCCCGCCGTAGCCGATGAACCGCACCTGGCCTTCCTTCTCGATCAGCTTGGGCGTCGTGCCCGAGGCGATCAGGGAGTGGAACCCCGAGAGCGCGCCGCAGGCGATCGTGATGAACACGAACGGGAACAACGAGCCGGCGAAGACCGGGCCTCTGCCGTTGAACGCGAAGTCGGTGAACGCCGGGATCTTCAGGACCGGGAACGTGAGCAGGATGCCGACCGCCAGCAGCGCGATTGTCCCCACCTTCATGAACGTCGACAGGTAGTCGCGCGGGGCGAGCAGCAGCCACACCGGCAGCACCGACGCGGCGAAGCCGTAGATCACCAGGCAAAAGACGAGAGCCTCGTGTGACAGTGTGAATGCCTCGGCCCACCTTGACTCGGCCACGAAGCTGCCGAGCCCGATCGACAGAAGCAGCAGGACGACGCCGATCGCCGACGCCTCGATCACGCGCCCTGGGCGCAACACGCGCATGTACACACCCATGAACAGGGCGATCGGGATAGTCATGGCGATCGAGAAGGTGCCCCAGGGGGACTCGCCGAGCGCGTTGACCACGACGAGGGCCAGCACGGCGAGCAGGATGATCATGATGAGCAGGACCGCGACCAGGGCGGCCGCGCCGCCGAACGGGCCGATCTCCTCGCGGGCCATCTGGCCCAGGCTCTTGCCGTCGCGGCGCATGGAGAAGAACAGGATGACCATGTCCTGGACGGCGCCGGCGAAGATCACCCCGACGATGATCCAGATCGTGCCGGGCAGGTAGCCCATCTGGGCGGCCAGCACCGGCCCGACCAGCGGCCCTGCCCCCGCGATGGCGGCGAAGTGGTGGCCGAACAGCACCCGCCGGTCGGTCTTGTGGAAGTCGATGGCGTTGTCCAGCCGCTCGGCCGGCGTGGCCCGGCGGTTGTCGACGCCGAGCACCCGGTTGGCGATGAAGCGGGCATAGAACCGGTAGGCGATCGCGTACGAGCACATCGCGGCGAACAGCATCCAGACCGCGCTGACCGATTCCCCGCGGGCCAGGGCGAGGACGGCCCAGGCCACCGCGCCGAGGATCGCGACCGCGGTCCAGATGGCGACCTGGCGGACGTCGAGACGGCGGGGCATCGTCGGAACGCTCATGTCGGACCTCCCTGCGTGGGTCAGCGGTCGATCGGCGCGTCGCGATCGGAGAGGGCCCTGGATTCCGTATCTTCTGCTCACATTCTTGCCAGCCTGGCCGCGCCTAATCGGCGGGAGCGAACTCGGCCGTCGCCCAAATGGAGACCAACCGGCTGCCGGGTCGAGGCCGACCGCGTCGGCGCTGTGACCGGCCGGGTCGATCGTGGTGGGGGCACGAGCAAGGGGGTTGCCATGCGACCGATCCGGACCATCGTCCCGCCGGTCCTGGGCCTTGCGGCCCTGGCCGTGGCGGGCTGCCAGAGCCGATCCGACCAGACCGCCCCGGCGCCGCGGCCGGAGACCATCGTCGGCCTGTGGCCGGCCAGGACGCTGGAGCAGGCGCGGATGATCCAGGACGGCGCCGACGCCGGGTACCAGCCGTGGCTGCTGTCGCCGGAGCTGGTTGCGACCTCGTATGCCGCCCCCCACGCTCGGTGGGCCCCGGAAGACCTCGAGGCGGTCGGCCGCGCAGGTCACCAACAGGCGACGTCATCCTGTCCGGCTGTCTGTTTTCAAAGGTGGACGGTCGGTGGTGCAGTCGACGACATCGTCGGCGGGCTGGCCTATGGTGTCGGACATGGCCACCTGGGACGACGTGCAGCGACTGGCGCTGGCACTGCCGCAGACGGTTGCGGGGTCATCGCGAGAAGGCCTCCTCGACTGGAGCGTCAAGAATAAGACGTTTGCGTGGGAGCGGCCGCTGCGGCGAGCAGATCTCCAAGCGCTCGGCGACGCCGCTCCCCAGGGGCCGATCCTGGCCGCGCGGGTGCCCGATCTCGGGGCCAAGGAGGCGCTGCTGGCCGAGGACGGCGACGTGTATTTCACGACGCCGCACTTCGACGGGTACCCGGCGATC
>DASYUT010000063.1 GCA_036000965.1 Actinomycetes bacterium | reverse complement strand
GGTCGGCGGCCCGCCGTACGAGGGCGGCACGCCGTGCGGGGACGTCCAGCCATACGAGTGCGGCTGGGGGTAGGCCGGAACCGAGGGCGAGGGCAGCTGGTCGTACGGCGTGGGCGGCACTGGCTGGGTCTGGCCGCCCTCGCCCTCGCCACCGTCGGGCGGCTCCTCAACATGGTCGAAGCGGATCATGCTCGTCGTCCCTCCTTGAATTCGTCCCTCCTTGAAGGGTCCTCACTGAGGGTGCGGGTGGCGGCTTGACACCAGCTGTGGGGCGGCTGTGAGCCGGCTGGGAGTTTCGGCGAGCCACCACGTGAAGCCGGCGGTCCTCACCCGCCCGCGCCGGTCCTCGCGGGCCTGTATCTTCGCCCCTGTACCGTCCCCCTCCCGGGAGCCTGCCGTGCCCGACGTCCGCCAGCCGAACGATCGCGCCCACCAGGGACCAGGGCCGGACCGTGCTCGCCCGGCGGAGCTGGTGGTCCTGCTCGCGCCGGACGGACGGCCGATCGGCGAGGCCGAGAAGGCGGCCGTGCACGGTCCGTCGACACCGCTCCACCTGGCGTTCTCGTGCTACGCGTTCGACCGGCGCGGGCGGCTGCTGGTCACCCGGCGGTCCCGCGCCAAGCGGACCTTCCCGGGGGTGTGGACCAACACCTGCTGCGGCCATCCCGCGCCTGGCGAGCGGGTCGCCGACGCGGTGCGGCGCCGGCTGCGCGACGAGCTCGCCCTCGACCCGACCGACCTGCGCCTGGCCCTGCCCGACTTCGCCTACCGGGCCAGCGCGGGCGGCGTGGAGGAGAACGAGCGCTGCCCGGTGTTCCTGTGCCGGGTGGGCGCCGAGCCGACACCCGACCCGAGCGAGGTCGACGGCTGGCACTGGCGGTCCTGGCCCGACTTCCTCGCCGACGCGGCCAGCGTGGGCAGCGGGCTGTCCCCCTGGTCGCGCCTGCAGGCGGTCCAGCTCGACGCCGGAGGCCGTGTGACCCGGTTTCTCCGGGGCGGCCGGTCCGCCTGACCCAGGCACACCGTCCGGTGCGCACAAGCCCTCTCGCACAAGGGACTTGTGCGAGAGGGCCGCGCGGTGCAGGATCACAGACGTACCAGGCTCGGCCCCCCCGGCCTGGTGCTGGGCGGCCGGCCGGGTCGCGCCCGGCCGGCCAGCCCTTGACACTTTTGCGCCCCGGGGCGTCGCCTCCGCAGGGCTACGCACGGGGCCTCGCCTCCCGCAGGGCTACGCCCCGGGGGCCGTCGCCGCCCCAGGGTTGCGCTCCGGGCCTCGCCACCCAGGGTTACGCCCCCGGCCTCGCCGCCCGCAGGTCCTCCTCGTGGACGTAGGCCTTGTCGTCGAGGAAGGCGCGCCGCCACAGGAAGTACTCGGAGCGGGGGCGGTCGTCGGTGATGTCGGGACCGGGGCCGGTGAACGCGGTGACCTCGGCGTCGCTGAGCCAGTCGGCCCGGCGCACGGCACGGACCCAGCCGGCCGCGTCGGTTCGCGGGAAGTCGGGGACGTCGCCCAGGTCGCGCAGGGCCGACTCCGAGCCGAGGACCCGGGCGACGTCGGCGTCGGCGAACTCCATGGGCGCGTCCGACCCGAGCAGGTAGGCCCCGTGGCGGCCCGGCGAGAGCAGCACACGGCTGTGGGCGAAGACCCGGTCGACCGTGCGGACGTGGGCCTTGAAGTCGTCGAGGGGCAGCGCGTACGGGATCCACAGCAAGAAGACCCCGCCCGGGTTCAGGCGCGCCTTCGCCTCGGTCAGGAACTCCCGGGTGTAGAGGACGACCGACCCGGCGCTCTCGATCGGCGGGGCCGGGTCGACCGCGATCATGTCGTAGCGCTTGCTGGAAAGGCGGATGTAGTTGCGCCCGTCGCTCACGATCACCCGCCCGTTGGGATGGCGCAGGTAACGGTCGGCGTCGGCGAAGAACACCGGCATGCGGCTCGGCACGGTCGGTGACAGCTCGACCACGTCGGTGCGTAGCCCGAGCTCCAGCCCTGAACGGTAGGTGGCGCCCATCCCCAACGCGACCACCAGGAAGTCGCGCGCCTGGGGCCGCAGCGCCTTGGGCAGGTAGGCCATGAGCTTGGTGTCCACGGTGAGCGAGGTCACCCCCACCCCGCCGATCAGCAGCCGGCGGCTGTAGCCCTTGCCCGCGGCCGTGTCCACGGTGGCCAGCTCGTCCTCGGCGTGGGTGATGGCGTCGCCGGTGGCCCGGAGCTCGTTCTCGGTCGCGGTCCGGGTGACCGGCAGGTCCAGCGCGGAGGCGACCAGGGCGAGGGCGGCCGCGCCGGCCAGGCCGACCCCGGCCAGGCGCTGGGCACGCCTCCGCCAGGCCGGCTCGGTGGCCACGAGGGCGGCGCCGACCAGCAGGTTGACGGCGCCGAGCAGGAGCACCGACGCGTTGGTCCCGATGCTGCCGGCGAGCAGGAAGGCGGCGCTGAACGAGCCCAGGATGGACCCGGCGGTGTTGGCGGCGTAGAGCAGCCCGACGCTGCCGCCCGCCTCGTCGGCCGAGCGGGTCACCAGCCGGCCGGCGAGGGGGAACCCGTAGCCCATGAGGAAGGTCGCGGGCAGCAGCACCACCACCGCCTCCAGCAGGAACGGGTGGGTACCGGCCACCCCGCTGCCGATCACGACGGTCAGGAGGGCGACCAGGCCGACCCCGGCCAGGCAGAGCCCGAGCGCCCCGACCCGGTCCCGGTCCGGCCGGGACCGGCGCCGGTACACCGCGCTGCCCAGGGCGATGCCGAGCAGGTAGACGGCCAGGATGCCCGAGAAGATGTAGATGTTGGAGCCGGTGCCCTCGGCCAGCATCCGGGTCCAGAGCACCTCGAGGCCGAGGGCGACGAAGCCGGACACGAAGGTCGCGCCGAGCACGATCCGGCGCCGCCGCCGCCGCCGCGCGGGGGGCGCGGCGGCGGCGGCGGCGCCGGTAGGCATGGCGCGCTCGGGCCTGGCCGACCAGGGCGTCTCCATGCGCCCGAGGAGCAGCGCCCCGAGCCCGGCCAGGACGTTCAGCCCGACCGCTACGTAGCTGGTGAGCCGGAGCCCGAGGAGCTCGATCAGCACGAACCCGGCCAGCAGCGTGCCGACCATGGCCCCGAGGGTGTTGGCCGCGTACAGCTCGCCGATGCGGGCGCCGGTCTCGTCCAGGCTGCGGACCAGGTGGCGGGTGAGCACCGGCAGGGTCATGCCCATCAGGAAGGTCGCCGGCGCCACGGCCGCGAACGCCAGCGCGAAGCGGACCATGGTGAGCGCGGCGGGCGCCTCCACGAGCTGCCCGTACAGACCCCGGTAGGCGTCGCCCAGACGGCCGAACACGAACGGCAGGACCAGGCCGAACGCGGCCACGCCGAGCTCCAGGGCGCCGTAGCGCCGCAGCGGCCGGCTGACGCGGTCGGCCAGCCGGCCGCCGACCAGGCTGCCCAGCCCCAGGCAGGCCAGGAACGCGGTGACGATGGTGGCCACGGCCTGGGTGGTGTTGCCGAACACGAGCACCAGCTCGCGCGACCACACCACCTGGTAGACCAGGCCGGCCGCGCCCGAGGCGACGAACAGGGCCAGGATCGGCCGGCGCAGGGGCGTGGCGGCGGGGCTCGGGGGACGGGCAGGGGCGGTCTGGACGGCCACGACGGCTCCTCGTCGGTGCTGGACTCGGAGGTCGAAGGCTTGCAGATCGAGGCCGAACGGGGCAACCGGTGCGCTCACCACCGGCGTGCCCACCCCGGCGGTGGTTGCCTGGGCCGGGCGCGGCCTGGTGACGTTCTGGTGACGGTCCGGACACGGGGCGGCCTGCGCGGTGGCTGGCGACCCGCCTGATCGGGCATGCTCGGGTGATGATCGACACCCTTCTGTCCCCCTCCCACCCCCCGGTCGCGGCCGCCGCCTCGGGCGGCCAGGAGCTCACCGGATTCGCCGGCTGGGTCGTCGACGTGGTCGGCGCCCTGGGCAGCTTCGGCGTCGGCGTGCTGGTCGCGCTCGAGAACCTGTTCCCGCCGATCCCGAGCGAGCTGGTGCTGCCGCTCGCCGGCTACCTGGCCAGCACGGGCCGCATGGCGCTGATCACCGCCATCGTCGCCGCGACCGCCGGGTCGGTGGCTGGCGCGCTGGTGCTGTACTGGGCCGGCGCGGCGATCGGCCGGGCACGGCTGGTGCGCATCATCGACCGCGTCCCGCTCGTCGACGTGGCCGACCTGGAGCGGGCCGAGGCCTGGTTCGACCGCTACGGCGGCATGGCGGTCCTGCTCGGCCGGCTTGTCCCCGCGGTACGCAGCCTCATCTCGCTGCCCGCCGGCCTGGAGCGGATGCCGCTGCTCCGGTTCACCCTCTACACCACGCTCGGCAGCGGCGTCTACAACGTCGTGCTGATCAGCCTGGGGTACGTGCTCGGTGAGCGCTGGGAGACCGTCGGCCGGTACAGCGACTATGTGAACTACGCGGTCTACGCGGCCATTGTGCTCACCGTGGTCGTGCTCGTGGGACGGCGGCTGGCGGCCCGCCGCCGCGAGACGCGGGGGTCGGACCTGACGACTCGCTGACGTCGCCGTCCTCGTCCTGGACGGTCACGTCGCGCCGGTGACCTCGCCGTCCTGGACGGTCACGTCGCGCCGGTGACGTCCTCGTCCTAGTGTCCCGAGTTACTGATTCGCTCCATCTTCGTGGCCGTGAACCTCCTGGTCGGAGGACCAAGAGTCGCCTGAGAACACCAACGGATCAACGATTCGGGACACTAGAAGGTCACGTCGAGCCGTTCGAGCCCGCGGACGATGTAGGCGGGCCGCCAGGCCGGCTCGGTGGCCAGCTCCATGCCGGGCAGGCGGCGGAGCAGGGTCGCGAACGAGACCTCGAGCTCCAGCCGGGCCAGGGGCGCGCCCAGGCAGAAATGGGTGCCGGCCCCGAACGACAGGTGCGGGTTGGGCGCCCTGGCGACGTCCAGGGCGTCGGGCCGGGCGAACACGGCCGGGTCACGGTTGGCGGAGCCGAACAGGAGTCCCAGCTCGGCGCCTTGGGGCACGGTCACGCCGTGGATGTCGGCGTCCTCGAGGACCCAGCGCTCGAACATCTGCAGCGGCGTGTCGTACCGCATGAGCTCCTCGACCGCACGCGGCACCAGCGAGGGGTCTGCCCGGACCCGCGCGAGCTGGTCGGGGTTGCGGAACAGCGCCCACCAGCCGTTGCCGGTCACGTTGACGGTCGCCTCGTGTCCGGCGTTGAGCAGCAGGACGCAGGTGCCGACCAGCTCCCCCTCGGTGAGCCGGTCGCCCTCGTCGACGACCCGGGTGAGGGCGGTGACCAGGTCGTCGGCCGGGCGGGCGCGCCGCTCGCGGACCAGCGCCAGCAGGTACTCGGAGAACTCGACGCTGGCCTGTACCGCCCGCCGGGCGGCGTCGTCGGTTGGGTTCAGCTCGTACATCCCGCAGATCCCGGCCGACCACGGCCGCAGCAGGTGCTGGTCGGCTGCTGGCACGCCGAGCATCTCGGCGATGACCGTCACCGACAGCGGCTCGGCGACCGCGGCCACGAGGTCGGCGGTGCCCGTGCCGGCCACCTGGTCGACCAGGCCCTCCATGACCGCCTGGACGCGGCCGCGGAGCCGCTCGACCATCGGCGGGGTGAACGCCTTGGAGACCAGCTTGCGAAGGCGGGTGTGGTCGGGGGGCTCGCGGTCCAGCATGCCGTTGCGGATCAGCTCCCAGAACGGCTCGTGCCAGTCGGACTCCTCGGGCCGGCCCATCTCGGCGTGGGTGGCGACGTGCAGGTAGGTGCGGGCGAAGCGGCGGTCCCGCAGCAGCGCGTTCACGTCGGCGTAGCGCGGCACGAGCCAGTGGTCGGTGGCCTCGTCGTAGTGGACCGGGCCGCGCTCCCGCAGCTCGGCGTAGACCGGGTAGGGGTCGGCGACGAACGCGAGATCCCAAGGGGCGAAGCCCAGGGCGCCCGGCGTCGTGCTCATGCCCACCTCCCGCGTGCCGACCGTCGCCCGCCGGTCGGGACCGGCGGGGCTCCAGTATGCGCCGGGTATGCGCCGGTCCCGGATGTGCCCGGGCGCGGGTTGCTCTACGCTTCGCTCATGCAGTCCAACCACCTCGGCGGCCCCGAGGGCCGGCTCGGCGACAGCGGCGGCCGGCTCGGCGGCACCGGCGGCCCGGTCGGCGGCGCCGGAGGCCGGGTCGGCGGGCCCGTGGGCCGGGTCGAGGACCCGCCCCTGGTCACCGGGGCGGCCCGGTACACCGACGACCTGGCCGCGCCCGGGGCGCTGCACGCCGCCTTCGTCCGCTCGGTGGTAGCCCACGCCCTGGTCACCGGCATCGACACCGCGGAGGCGGCCGCCATGCCCGGGGTCGCAGGCGTGTTCACCGCCGCCGACCTCGGCCTGCCGCCGCTGTCACCGGACGGCGCGCCGGCCGCCTTCGCCCGGCCCGTCCTGGCCACCGAGCGGGTCCGGTTCCTCGGCGAGGCGCTGGCGGTGGTGGTGGCCGACACCCGGGCGGCGGCGGTCGACGCCGCGGAGCTGGTCGGCGTCGACTACGAGCCACTGGCGGCGGTGACCGACCCGGTGCGCGCGCTCGACCCCGGCGCGCCGGTGCTCTTCCCCGAGCACGGCAGCAACCTCGTGGTCGAGCGGCCCTGGCGAGGACCTCCGGCCGGGCTGGACGAGGCCGAGGTGGTGGTTCGGGCCCGGTTCGTCAACCAGCGGCTGGCGCCGGTGCCGATGGAGCCGGGCGCCGCCTTGGCCGTGCCTGACCCGGAGACCGGAGGGATCACCCTGTGGACGCCCTGCCAGGCGCCGTTCTCCGTGCGCGAGGAGGTCGCGGCCGCGCTCGGGCTCGACGAGGAGCTGGTCCGGGTGGTCTCCCCCGCGGCCGGGGGCGGGTTCGGCGCCCGGATCGCCGTCACCCCCGAGCAGCTCGTGGTGGCCGCGCTCGCCCTGCGGCTCGGCCGGCCGGTCCGCCACGCCGAGAGCCGCTCCGAGACGATGCTGGCCATGACCCACGGCCGCGCCCAGGTCCAGGAGGTCGAGCTGGGCGCGGGCGCCGACGGCATCCTCAGCGGTCTCAGGGTCCGGCTGCTGGCCGACTGTGGCGCCTACCCGCTCGCCACCTACCTGCCCGAGCTGACGCGGAGGATGGCCTCGGGCGTCTACCGCATCCCCCGTATCGAGGTCGACGTGGTCTGTGTGGCGACCAACACCACCCCGGTGGCGTCCTACCGGGGTGCCGGCCGGCCCGAGGCGACCGCCCTGCTCGAGCGGGCGGTCGACCTGCTCGCCGCCGAGCTGCGGCTCGACCCGGCCGAGCTGCGCCGCCGCAACCTGATCCCGGCCGACGCCTTCCCCTACCGGACCGCGTCCGGAGCCAGCTACGACTCGGGCGACTACGCGGGCGCGCTGCGGTGCGCCGTGGAGGCGGCCGGCTACGAGGACCTGAGGGCCGAGCAGGCCGAGCGCCGCCGCCGGGGCGCCGCAGCGCAGCTCGGCATCGGGCTGTCCGTCTACGTGGAGATGACCGGCTGGCAGTCCGAGGTGGGCGTCTGCACGGTGGGCGTGGACGGTCGGGTCACGGTGGCCACCGGAACGTCGCCGCAGGGGCAGGGGCACGAGACCGCCTGGGCCCAGCTCGTGGCCGGCACCCTCGGCCTGCCCGGCGAGGCGGTCCGGGTCGTCCACTCCGACACCGGCCGGGTCCCGAGGGGCAACGGGACCATGGGCTCGCGCTCCCTCCAGATCGGCGGGAGCGCGGTGCTCCAGGCCGGCCAGCGGGTCCTGGCCAAGGCCAGGGAGCTCGCCGCCCACCTGCTGGAGGCGCCGGTCGAGGACGTGGTGGTGTTCGAGGGTGAGGGGCTCGGGGTGGCGGGCGCGCCCGAGACCGCGCTGTCCTGGGCTCGGCTGGCCGAGGCGGCGGCCGACCCGGCCTGGCTGCCGCCCGGCATGGAGCCTGGGCTGTCCGCCGAGGTCGACTTCGAGCAGGCCGGCAACACCTTCCCGTTCGGCGCCCACCTGGCCGTGGCCGAGGTCGACGTCGAGACCGGCCGGGCCCGGCTCGTCCGCCACGTCGCCGTCGACGACTGCGGGCGCATCCTCAACCCGATGCTGGTCGAGGGCCAGGTCCACGGCGGCATCGCCCAGGGGGTGGCCCAGGCGCTGTTCGAGGAGGTCCGCTACGACGAGGAGGGCAACTGCGTGACCGGCACGCTGGCCTCCTACGCGATGCCGAGCGCGGCCGACCTGCCCGGCTTCGAGACCATGCACACCGAGACCCCGACGCCGCTGAACCCGCTCGGCGCCAAGGGCATCGGGGAGTCAGGCACGATCGGTTCGACGCCCGCCGTGCACAATGCCGTCGTCGACGCCCTCGCCCACCTCGGCGTGACCCACGTCGACATGCCGCTCACGCCCGAGCGGGTCTGGCGCGCGATCCAGGCCGCCAGACGCTGACCCAGCCATCCTCATCGTGAGGCGCTTCCGGCAATTAGCGATCCTTTGGTCGCTGGTACTACAGCCCCGCTTCGCGTGCGCTCACGATCATTGGCGGCGGCTCGGTACGGCGGCGGCCCGGTACGGAGTCTGGCAGGCGGGGTGGGCGTGGGGCTCGGGTTCTCGCGGGCTAGGGAAAGTCGGTGGCATCGGCAGGAAACCCGGGACGGCTCCCGCACCGGCGGGACCCATGCCCGGATTGCCATGCCCACGCCTTGCAGATAGCCTCGTTGGCCGGGCTGACTGAGGGGGAACGTATGGGTTCGTTGCGCACCGTCGGGCTGGTGGCCGCGGCCCTCAGCCTCTTGACAGCGCTGTCTGCCGTCCCAGCGACCGCCAGCTCGCCGGACCTGGTCGTCAGCCAGATCCACGACATCCAGGACGCCGCCCATGTCTCGCCCTTCAGCGGCGAGGACGTCTCGGGCGTGGAGGGGGTCGTCACCGTCGAGCGTTCCAGCAGCTTTTGGATGCAGGACCCCACCCCGGACACCGATCAGGCCACCTCCGAGGGCATCCTCGTGTTCGGCTCCGGCGTCGGCGCTGTGGTCAGTGTCGGCGATCACGTGAGCGTGAGCGGACGAGTGCTTGAGTTCCGGCCCGGCGGCGCGTCGGCCGACAACCTGACCACCACCGAGATCAGCACGCCGGGGCTCAGCGTGGCCGTCCTCTCCAGCGGCAACCCCCTGCCCGCCCCCACGGTCGTGGGGGCGGGGGGACGGGTCCCGCCCTCGATGGTGATCGAGGACGACGCCTCGGGGAGCGTGGAGACCAGCGGGGTGTTCGACCCGGCCTCCGACGGGATCGACTTCTACGAGAGCCTGGAGGGGATGCGCGTCCAGGTGAACCAGGCCCTCGTGGTCGGTCCGCGCAATCAGTTCGGCGAGATCCCGGTGGTCGGCGACCAGGGCGCGCACGCGGGCGTCGACACCGTCCGCGGCGGCATCGTCATCCGCCCAGAGGACTTCAACCCCGAGCGGATCATCCTGGACGACACCCTGCTGGCGACCCCGGTGGCGAACGTCGGGGACGGCTTCACCACGTCGGTGGTGGGGGTCATGGACTACAGCTTCGGCAACTTCAAGCTGAACGTCACCGCCCCGCTCACCCGCGCCGACGGCGGCCTGCAGCGCGAGGCGACCCGTGCTCCGCAGGATCGGGAGATCGTGGTGGGGACCTACAACGTCGAGAACCTGGATCCAGGCGACGGCGGGGCCTTCGCGCGCCACGCCGAGCTGATCGTGCACAACCTGCGCTCGCCCGACCTGCTCGCGATCGAGGAGGTGCAGGACAACGACGGCGCAGCCAACAGCTCCATCACCGACGCCTCGGTCACCTGGAGGCTGCTGATCGACGCGATCCGGGCCGCCGGCGGGCCGGCCTACCAGTACCGGCAGATCGACCCGGTGGACGACCAGGACGGCGGCCAGCCAGGCGGCAACATCCGGGTCGGCTTCCTGTTCCGCACCGACCGCGGCCTCAGTTTCGTCGACCGCCCCGGCGGCGACGCCACCACGGCGACCACCGTGGTCGACCAGCCCGCGGGGCCGCAACTGTCGTTCAGCCCGGGCCGGGTCGACCCCCAGGACCCGGCGTTCGTGGATACCCGCAAGTCGCTGGCCGGCGAGTTCCGCATGCATGGCAAGAAGGTGTTCGTGATCGCCAACCACTTCAGCTCCAAGGGTGACGACGACCCGCTGTTTGGCCGGTGGCAGCCGCCGATCCGCTACAGCGAGCAGGCCCGCCACGCCCAGGCGCGGGTCGTCAACGACTTCGTGGACGAGCTGGTGGCGGTCGATCCCCAGGCGAACGTGATCGTGCTTGGCGACATCAACGACTTCGAGTTCTCCGACACGGTCGAGCTCCTAGAAGGGGGCGTGCTCACGACACTGATGGACACCCTGCCCAAGGCCGAGCGCTACTCGTATGTGTTCGAGGGCAACTCGCAGGTGCTCGACCAGATCCTGGTGAGCAACACCCTGCTTGGAAACTTCCCGATCGACTACGATCCGGTGCACGTCAACGCCGAGTTCGCCGACCAGGCCTCCGACCACGATCCGCAGGTGGCTCGCCTGGACCTGCGCGGGCGGCCGTCACCCGAGTAGCCCACACACTCACCTATTCAAACCTGGCCGGCAGCGGTGTTGGGAGTGCAGCCAGCGGCGTGATCACGGCAGGTGGAAAGTCCGTCCAGCCCGCGGCCGGAAACCGCTCGGTGTGCAGACGGCGGTCCAGGAACGGCTGCCATCTGGTCAGGGCGTCGATCGCATCCGACGGCGACAGCGCACCGTCCTTGATCGCGGCCGCCACTGGACCAGGGCCCGATCCTGCACATCCGCATCGCTACGCCACGCGGGCCAGGGCCCGCTTGCCGGCCTCCTCCACCAGGACGTCGAACAGCCCCTGCTGGGTGGGGTCGGTCGCGGCACTGGCCTCCGGGTGCCACTGCACGGCGACGAGCCAGCCGCTGGTCAGCTCGATCCCCTCGACGATGCCGTCCTCGGTCCACGCGGTGGCCACCAGCCCGGCGCCGAGCCGGTCGACCGCCTGGTGGTGGCGGGCGACGGCGTGCACCGTGGTGGCGCCCGAGGCGACGGCCAGGCGGGTGCCGGGCTGGATGCGCACGTCGTGGACCACCGGGTCGCCCCCGAAGGGGTGGCCGTGGGAGATCAGCCCGGGCAGGTCCAGGAGGTGCTGGTGGAGGCTGCCACCGAGGGCGACGTTGACCGCCTGCAGCCCGCGGCAGACTCCGAGCAGGGGCAGGTCGAGGCGGCGGCAGGCCCGGACCATGCTCAGCTCGAGGTCGTCGCGCTCTGGCTGGACGTCGAAGTCGGCCGCGTGCGCCTGCGCGCCGTAGCTGCCCGCCTGCAGGTCGCCGCCGCCAGTCAGCAGCACGCCGTCGAACGGGGCGAGCACCTCCTCGGCCGGCGCTGGCTCGCCCGCCGGCAACAGGACCGGCCGGGCCCCGGCGCGGCGCAGGGCGTCCACGTACGTCTCGGCGACCGCGAACCCTCCCGTCCGCCAGCCCCGTACCGCGCCCGCTTCGACGTGGGCGGTGGGAACGGCGATCAGGGGGGTGGTCATCGGACGTCCTTTCCTCGGTCGGGCAACGACGACGGCAGCATGAGCAGCCTAATTCGGCCTGCCATGACACCGAGCGACCCAGCGCCGCCGGTGATACCAGCGTCAAGGCTCGCTGTCCCTGGGCGTCGACGCCGCGGGGCAGCCCGTGCCAGGTCGACGTGCAGTGTAGGGAAGCAGGCCGGCCGGATCCAAGAACCGCCATATACCGACGTACGTGAGGTTCAGGGCAGGTGCCGCCATGTCCAGACAGACACGCGGATCAGCCAGAAGCCGGGCAAGGCTGGCGCACGGCCGACCAGGACTAGATCAATCGTAGTCACAACAGGCCATGCACAAGGTTGTCCACAGCTGTGGATGACCTCTGCCGAGGCCCGGCGGGGCATGGAACCGAGACCTGGCGGGGCATGGAACCGAGACCTGGCGAGGCGTGGAACCGAGACCCGGCGGGGCGTGGAACTGGTGCCGGACCTGCGGTACCATCGAACGCATGTTCGAGAACCGACCGGGGCAGGGGCAGGCGAGATGTCCGAGGACGCCGACCACGAGGTCATCGACAGCCCCCAGGCGCTGTTCCGGCACCTGTACGAGGCGCACCACGTCCAGCAGGCCCGCGACCTCGACCCGTACACGGCGCCGGTGCAGTTCTGGATCCGCAAGCACAACGAGCTCGAACGGGAGGCCCGGCTGGCGGCGCGCGACCGTACCGCCGAGCCGCGCGGGGCCGGCGAGAGCCGCGGTCCGGAGCCGACGCCGGCGGCGCGGCGAGCCACTGCGTCCTCGCAGGCCGGGGGGCGCCCGCGCGACCACGCGGGCCCCGACCCCGGCCCCGGACAGCGCCCCGCGGACACCACCAGCCGGGGCCCTGGGGACCGCGGCGGGCAGGCCCCGCCCACGCGGACCGGACCGGCCCGGCCCGCAAGACCCCAGACCGACCGGACCGGTCGAACCCGCCCGAGCGGCGGCGCGTGGGCGCAAGCAGACCACCCCGGTGAGGCCCGGGCGAACTCATGGACGCGAGCGGACCGGCGGGCCGGGACGCCCGCGGACCGGCGGGCCGGGACGCCCGCGGACCGGCGGGCGCCGGAGCCTGAGGATTGGCGGGCGCCGGAGCCTGAGGACTGGTGGGCGCCCGCGCCCGGGGAGAAGCGGGCGCGGGCCGGTGTCGAGCCCTTCGAGGACCCGCTCGTCGAGGCGCTGGTGATGGCGCTCGTCGGGCGCGGCCACGACGAGCGGCGGGTGCGCGGCTTCGTGCGGTCCTACGTGAGCCCGGACGGTGCGCGGACCGGCGCGGACGGCGTGCGGGCGTGGTTCGTCGGGCCGGTCCTGGACGCCATCGCCGACCGGCTGGCGGCCGGGCCGGACACCCCCGCCGGCCCGGCCGCCCATCCCGCGCCAGGCGGCCGGGCGGCCGCGCCGGACGACGTGATGGCCATCGCCGACGTGCTGCAGGGGCAGGGACGCCGGGGCGGCGGGCCGAGCCGCGGCGGCCGCCCGGGCCAGGCCCCCGCGCCGGACGACGACGTGATGGCCATCGCCGACGTCCTCCAGCGCCGCCGCACCGGGCAGGGCAGCACCTGACCGGAGGGTCGATCGGCGGGCGTCACCCTGGGCCCGCGCTGCGCGGCCGCCGGCGCGGACGGCGCGCGCGGATCTCGTGAGCGACTCGTTGGCGCCCTCGTGCACGGTGGTGCTCCGCCTCGCCTGCGGGAAGGAGGAGCGCCCATGGCTCGCGTGCCGGATCAGGAGGAGGAGCACCTCAACGCGGCCCTCGCCTACGCCGAGCGTGGCATCCCGGTCCTGCCACTGCACCACCCCGTGGTCCGCACTCCGGTGGGCCCTGGAGCACGGGCGCCGGTCGTCTGCTCGTGCGGGAACCCGGCCTGCCAGTCGGTCGGCAAGCATCCACTGGCCGCGCGCGGCCTCGAGGCGGCCACCACCGACCCCCACATGCTCACCTGGTGGTGGCGGCGCTTCCCGCTCGCCAACGTGGGGCTCGGCACCGGCGTGGCATTCGACGTGCTCGACGTGGACAGCTCCCAGGCGGCCAACGCGCTGCGCTGGTTCACCGTGGCCTACGTGGCCAAGGGCCGCGGCCCGCTGGCGCGCACCGGCGGCGACGGGTGGCACTTCTACCTGGCGCCGACCGGGCTCGGCAGCCTGCACCCGCGCGGGCTCGGCCGGATGGCGTGGCAGGGCCGGGGCGGCTACGTGGTCGCGCCCCCGAGCCGGCACGCCAGCGGCGCGGTCTACGCCTGGGTGCGCGACCTGGACACGCCGCTGCCCGAGGCGCCCCTGCCGCTCCGCGACCGGCTCGCCCCCGAGGCCGGGCCCGCCCCCCGCCAGGCGTGGCCGGGCCAGGTCGGCAGCCCCTACGGGCAGGACGTGCTCGAACGCTGGCTCGCCGAGGTCGCAAGCGCCCCCAAAGGCGAGCGCAACTGCACCCTCTACCGGGCCGGCCTGCGGCTGTACAGCCTGGTGGCCGGCGGGCTGCTCGACCGCGAGCAGGTCGAGGAGGGCCTCATGGTGGCGGCCGAGGCCTCGCGCCTGGCGGTCGAGGAGCCTGCCCAGACCCGCAGGACCCTCGCGCTGGCCGAGCGGGTCGGCTCGGCGCTGCCGGCCGGGGAGCGTGAGCACCATGGCTGACACCGCCGTGCGACCCCAGACCCGGACCTGCGACTGGTGCGGCCGGCCGGGCACCCGCGGGTTCGAGGGGCCCAGGTGCGCCGACAGCGCCGCCTGCCACCGCCGCCGCGAGCGGCCGGCCATGGCGCCGGCCCAGGGGGCCGACCGCAACCGGCTCCCCGCCCGCCCGGTCCTGGCCGAGGTGGTCCGGCTGGCCCGCCGCCGCCGGCTGTCCCTGCGCGAGCTGCTCGGGCCGGAGCTGTTCGGCGCCTACGGCAACGCACAGGTCGCCGGGACGATGAGCCTGGTCACCCTGGAGCGGTTCTGCGACGAGGTGCTGGGGTGGCATCCGCGGTCGCTCTACGGGGACGCCTACGACCGGGCGGCGAACCAGCCGCGCAGGTCCCCGCGAGGGCGCGGCCGGCGCCCGCGGGAGGGTCCCTCCCGATGCCCGTAGGGGTCCGTTGGAGTGGCGCGGCCCTCGCAGCGCCGCCTCGACCAGACGGGGGCTCTACACTCCCTGCCAAAACGCGCATAGACTCCGTGCCTGAGCATCCAGGCAACCCAGGCAGCATCGAGCATCCAGCAAGCCCGGTCCACGATCGTCGGTGCGGTGGGCGCACCCGGCCGGTACGGCGCCCGGCGACCACCGCCCCCACGGGAGCGCAGTCGGTATGACCCAACCCGTGGCCGCAGGCCGGACCACCGCCACCAGGCGGTGGAACCCCGTCGCGCGGGCGCGCACCACCGCCGGTGGGGAGGCCCGCGGGTGACGGCCGGGATCGACTTCCTGGTCCTCGGCCCCCTCGAGGCGCGCCGCCGGCAGCGCGCGCTGCGGCTTGGCAGCATCAAGCACCGCATGCTCCTGGCCAAGCTCCTCCTCCACCCGAACCAGGTCGTGTCCACCGACGAGCTGATCGACACGGTCTGGGGCGAGGAGCCGCCCCCGACGGTCAGGCAGTCGCTGCAGAACCACGTGGCCGCGCTCCGCAAGGCGATCGAGCCCGGCTGCGCTCCCCCGCCGCGCATGCTCGTCACCCGCGACCCCGGCTACCTGCTCGAGATCGACCCCGAGCAGCTCGACCTGCACCGCTTCCAGCGCCTGGTCGGCCACGGCCGCCGGGCGCTCGCCGAGGGCGACGCGGCCACGGCGGCGAGCGTGCTGAGGGAGGCGCTGTCGCTTTGGCGCGGCCCCGTCCTGGCCGACGTCGCCGCGGCGGCCGACGCGGCCTGGCCGGAGCTGGTCGGGGTCGACGAGCTGCGCGTGGCCGCGCTCGAGACCCGGATCGAGGCCGACCTCGCCCTCGGCCGCCACCACGAGCTCGCCGGCGAGCTGGAGGCCCTCATCCGCCGGCACCCGCTGCGCGAGCAGCTCCACGGCCAGCTCATGCTCGCCCTGTACCGCTCGGGCAGGCAGGCCGACGCCCTGGCCGCCTACCGGGAGGCCAGGCGCACCCTCGTCGGGGAGCTGGGCATCGAGCCGAGCGTGGGCCTGCAACGCCTCGAGCAGGCGATCCTGGCCCAGGACCCGGCGCTCGACCTGCTCGTCCCGGCCCGCGCGGCCGACGACGCCGCCGCAGGGGAGGACGAGCACCGGCTGGCCGGCGAGGCCCGGGTCGAGGCGTTCGGCCCGACCGAGCGCAAGCTCGTCACCGTGCTGTTCGCCGACGTCGACGAGCCCGCTGGCGAGGCCGGCGAGCGCGACCCCGAGGACGTGTCGAGCATGCTGGAGCGCCACCTCGAACGGGTCTGGGCCGAGGTGGCCAGCTTCGGCGGCACGGTCGAGCACACCATCGGGGGCACGACCATGGCCGTGTTCGGCGTCCCCCACACGAGAGATGACGACCCGGAGCGGGCCGTGCGGGCCGCGCTTGCCATCCGCGACGCGCTTTCCGGCGCCGAGGAGCGCGGCCCCGGAAAGCACTGGGCGCGCCTCTCCACCTCCGGCGTGGAGCTGCGCATCTCGGTCACCAGCGGCGAGGCGCTGGTGACGGCCGGGACCGGCCGGGTCAACGGCGACCTGGTGGCCACCTGCGCCCGGCTGCAGCAGGCCGCGCCGGCCGGGACGGTGCTGGTCTCGGAGGCGACCGAGCGGGCCACCAGGCGGACGATCAGCTACGGCCCGGCCAGCCTGCTCGGGCTCAGCGGGCGGGCCAAGCCGGCCACGGTCTGGAGCGCGCTCGAGCCGTGCCGGCGAGCGGGGCTGGACGCCCTGACCGGGACCCCCGTACCCCTGGTCGGGCGCGAAGGCGAGCTGCGCACGCTGCTCGGTTCGTTCGAGCGTGCCCGCGCGACCTGCGGCCCGCAGCTCGTGACCCTGGTCGGCCCGCCAGGGATCGGCAAGACCCGCCTGGTGGCCGAGCTGGGACGCGCCCTCGAGGTCGACCGGGACCTCACCGGCTGGCGCGAGGGTCGCTCGCAGCCCTACGGGCAGGGCGTGACCTTCTCGGCGCTCGGCGAGATCGTCAAGGCGGAGGCGGGCATCCTCGAGACCGACACCGGCGAGCGGGTCGACCGCAAGCTCGCGCAAGCCGTCGGCCACGCCCTGCCCCACGACCCGGCCGCCGCCGGCTGGGTGACCGGGCACCTGCGCCTGCTCGTCGGGGCCGGCAGCGGGCAGCCGCTGCAGGCCGGCCGCCAGGAGGAGGCGTTCGCCGCCTGGCGCCGGTTCCTGGAGGGCCTGGCCGCCCGCCGGCCGCTGGTCCTGGTCGTGGAGGACCTGCACTGGGCCGACGACGACCTGCTCGACTTCCTCGAGCGCCTGCTCGACCCGGTGGACCCGGCGCGCTCAGCCACCCTGCTGGTCCTGGCCACCGCCCGCCCGGAGCTGCTCGAGCGCCGGCCGGCCTGGGGCCGCCATCCAGCGGCCACCACGGTCGGCCTCGAACCGCTGTCGGCGGCCGACACCACCTGCCTGCTCGGCGCCCTGCTCGCCCACCACCAGCTCCCCGGCGCGGTCGACCCGGACCTGCTGGCCCGGGTCGGCGGCAACCCGCTGTTCGCCGAGGAGTACGTGCGCATGCTGCGCGACCGCGGCAGGGCCGGCCCCGAGCCGCACCAGCCACGGGACGCCGGGCCGCCCGCGGGCCGGGACGGCCTGCCCCGGGCCCAGCCGGAGCTGCCGCTGCCCGAGACCGTGCACGCGATCGTCGCCGCCCGCCTGGACACCCTCCCGGCCGAGGACAAGGCCGTGCTCCAGGACGCAGCCGTGCTCGGCCGGTCCGCCTGGGTCGGTGCCGTGGCCGCCGTCGGCCACCACGACCGGGCCAAGCTCGAGGCCTGCCTCGAGCGCCTCGAGCAGCGGGAGTTCCTGTACCGGGCGGGACGGTCCACCGTGGCCGGCGAGCGCGAGTACCTGTTCAGGCACGTGCTCGTCCGCGAGGTGGCCTACGGGCAGATCCCCCGGGCCGAGCGGGCCGAGCGGCACCGCCGGGCCGCGGCCTGGCTCGAGTCCCTGGCCACCGACCGCGTCGAGGGCCGGCCCGAGCACCGGGCCGCCGGCCTGGCCGAGCTGCTCGCCCACCACTACCTCCAGGCGCTGGGCTTTGCTCGGGCCGCCGGCCGGGGCGACGGGGAGCTGGCCGAGCGGGCCCGCCTGGCCCTGTGCAACGCGGGTGACCGGGTGACCGCCCTCGGCGTCCATGCCAAGGCAGCCCGCTACTACGCCCAGGCGCTGGAGCTCGGGCCGGCCGGCGAGCTCGGGCCGGCCGGCGAGCTCGAGCGGGCCGAACTGGAGCTCCGGGCCGGGGCGGCCCACTGCCACGCCGACGGGGGCGGCGAAGACCTGCTGGCCCGGGCCCGCGACGGCCTGCTCGCCGCGGGCGACCGGGGTCGCGCGGCCGAGGCCGAGGTGCTGCTCGGCCAGCTCGCGTTCGTGCACGGGCGCAAGCGCTCCGACCACGTGAGCCGCGCCCTGGCGCTGGTCGACGGCCTGCCCTCCTCCCCGTCGACGGCCGCCGTGCTGAAGGGCTGCATGATGCACCTGCTGGTCGCCGAACGTCACGCCGAGGCCATCCAGGTGGCCGGCAAGGCGCTCGCGATGGCACGGGAGCTCGGGCTGCGGGAGGTCGAGGCGGTCGCGTTCGGGACCTCCGGGGCAGCCAGGGTGATGACCGGCGACCCCGGCGGCATCGCCGACCTCGAGCGCTGCATCGAGATCTGCGAGGAGCTGGGCTCGTTCGACGCGGTGCCCTGGCTCACCAGCATGGCCTTCGTGCACGCGATGCTCGGCGACCTGCCGCGCTGCTTCGCGACCAGGGCGGCGGCCTGGCGGGCCGCGGAGCGCCACGGGACCGACCGCCACCTGCGCTGGATCGGCCTCGAACGGGTGGCCGAGCACTACTGGACCGGGCGCTGGGACGATGCCGCGCGGACCGTGAACGCGCTGGTCGCCGAGACGGCGGGCGGCACCCCGCACTACATGGAGTGCGAGTGCCGGATCTGGCGCGGCCGCATCCTGCTCGCCCGCGGGGAGGTCGGCGCGGCGGTCGAGGACGCCGGGCAGGCCCTGCGGCTGGCCCGGGAGTCGGGCGACCCGCAGAACCTGGATCCCGCGTTCGCCTTCGGCGCCCGCGCGCTACTGGCCGCCGGGCGCGCCGGCGAGGCCCGCCCACTCGTCGACGAGCTCCTCGCCGGGCTCGGCGGTCGGCTGCTCAAGCCCGACCTGGGCGTGGACCTCGCGGTCGACCTGGTCATGCTGGGGCATCCGGCGAGCGTGCTCAACAGGGCCCTGCCCTCGCCCTGGCTCGAGGCGGCCCGGGCGTTCGTCGCCGGGGAGCCCGGCCTGGCAGCCGCGACCTACGAGGCGATCGGCTCGCGGCCCGACGCCGCCTACGCCCGCTTGGAGGCCGCCCGCCGGCAGCTGGAGGCGGACCCGGCCGGCGCCCAGCGGCGGCTCGGGGCCGCCCTCGGCTTCTTCCGTGAGGCAGGGGCCAGCGCCTACCTCGACGAAGCGGAGAAACTGCTGGTCACAGTGGGATGAAGCTGCGGTGAAAAGCTGTTCACGTGCACTTCTGGACGAACCAGGGCGAACGAGGCGAACAATGCTTCTCTGGGAGAGAAAACTTTCTCTCGATCTCCATGTCAGCAAGGAGTAGGCTTGCCCTCATGGTGCTCTCAAAGCCCCGTGACCGCATCCTTTCGACGGCCACCACGCTGTTCTACCGGGAGGGTGTCCTCGCCGTCGGCGTGAACCGCATCATCGCGGAAGCGGACGTGGCTCCCATGACGCTCTACCGGCAGTTCGGGAGCAAGGACGAGCTGGTCGCGTCCACCCTCGAGCAGTGGAGCACCCAGTGGCTGCACTGGCTGGCCGACAAGCTCGACCGGTCCGGAGACGACCCCGAGGCCCGTTTCGCGGCCCTGTGGGACGTGCTTGAGGAGTGGTTCGCGGCCGACGACTTCCACGGCTCCTTCGTGACCAATGCCGCCGCCGAGCTGCGCAGCGAGCCCGAGCATCCCGGCCACAAGGTGATCGCGGCCCACCGGCAGGCCATGCGCCAGCTGCTCGAGGACCTGGCCAAGGCGGCCAGCGCCTACGACGCGGCGATCCTGGCCGCCCAGCTCCAGGTGCTGATCGACGGCGCCGTGGCCACCGCGACCGTCGACCGCCGGCCCGGCGCGGCCCGCAGCGCCCGGCAGCTCGCGAACGCCGCTCTGGTCGCCAGCTCGTCGTAGCGGCACCCACCCCCGCGACCGCGCGGCACGCGTGCCCGCTCAGCCCGGCCCGTCGTCCAGGGCGATCTCGGTCAGCTCGCGCGCGTGCCTGGCCAGCCTCGGCTCACGGTCGACCAGGGCGCCCACGATGGTCCCCTCGACCAGCACCTGGAGCTGGACGGCGAGCCCGGCGGGATCGCGGACGCCGGCCGCGTTGGCCAGGTCCTCGAGCAGCTGGCGCATGGCCTGCCGGTGGGCCGCGATCACCGGATCCCCCGGGTCGCGTCGCGGCCCGGCGGTGGCGGCGGTCACTGCCGAGACGTGGAACTCGTCGGTCGCGAACCACTCCTCAAGCACGTCCCACAGGACGAGCAGCCGCGACCGCGGCGTGCTCCCGCGGTACGCGAGTTCCTGCCCCAGCCATTCGAGCCACCGCTCGCTCGACTGCTGAAGGGTCGTGGGTCTGCGGTCATTGTTGGTGTTGGCCATGCCACTGCCCTGCGAGGACGCTGTCTGCGGCGTAGATCGGACGCTTGAATCGAAAGGGGCAAAGGTCCGGGACATCCTTCTATCTGGATGCCGCCAGATGCAAGTCACGGCCCCTCCACTGCCTTGCTGAGCTGCGAGGACGTCGGCGCCCAACGCCTGGCGCAGCCGCTTGACCCTTGACTTAGAGATAACGATCTCTATCATATGACTCTGCGTCCCCGGAGCACACCGAGCCGGCAGGGCCCTCGTTTCGCTTGCTCATTTCTGCGCACTTTTAATAAATCGTTACTAGACAAACGTATGTCTAGTCCTATACAGCCGCGCCCCTGAGAGATAACGTTCTCTATCACCACCTCGTACAGCGCGAGGGTGGCGCCGCTCACGGCAAGCTCGGCACGACCCGGAGGTGCCCATGCTTCCCACCCGCCCCCTGCGGGCCGTCCTCACGGTCATGCTCATGGTCTTCGCGACCATGAGCAGCCGCATCCAGCACGCCCTGCTCTGCTCCAAGCACTGGCTCACCGACGGCCCAGCCCTGCGGGCGGGGTACGCCGCCGCGGTCTGGGCCGCCGTCGCGCTCCTGGTCTTCGCACCCTCGAAGATCGTGTGGGGGTAACGGCATTGGGGACAGCCGGCCTCTGAACCGCGCGGGTGCGCCCGGTGACCACCGGGCGCACCCGTTCCGCGTGCGGGGTGGCCTCCACCGGTGGGAAGCCCCGAGGGCACGACGGGCACGGCGCCGGGCGACTACGCTTTAGGGCATCGGAGCCGGTCGCGACGCCGGGGCGCGTGCGGCCGGCCGCGGCCGGCGACCGAGGAGCCGTCATGGGTGAGCCCGCTCCGCCCGGCGTCGCCCCGCCAGGGGCCGAGCGCAAGCTCGTCACCGTGCTACTCGCTGACGTGGACGAGGCGGTCGAGGACTTCACAGAGCCCGACCCCGAGGACGTGGCGCGGACGCTCGCCCGCCACCTCGCGCGGGTCCGGGCCGAGGTCGAGGCGTTCGGCGGCACGGTCGAGCAGACCGTCGGCGGTCGCACGGTGGCCGTGTTCGGGGTCCCGCGCACCCGCACCGACGACCCGGAGCGTGCGGTGCGCGCCGCGCTCGCGATCCGCGACGCCCTGAGCAGCCCCGGCCTGGGCGGGCCGGACCCCCGGACCGGTCCAGGGGTGCGGCTGCACGTCGCGGTCGCCACCGGCGAGGCGCTGGTCCGCCCCGGGACGGCCGCCGCCGGCCGCCAGCGGGTGCTCGGCGATCCCGTCACCGTCTGCGCCCGCCTGCTGGAGATCCAGCGGGAGGGCGCCGTGCTGGTCACCGAGGCGACCGGGCGGGCCACCGAGCGGACCGTCAGCTACGCGCCGGCCGGTGCCATCGCCCTCGGCGGGGGCCAGCCGGTCGCGGTGTGGAGCGCGCTCGGGCTGCGCACCGACCCCGTTGAACAGGCCGGGCAGCGGCCCTCCCACCCGCTGGTGGCCCGCACCCGCGAGCTCGGGCTGCTGCTGGACCGCTTCGAGACCGCCCGCGGCAGCGGCACGCCGCACCTGGTCACCCTGGTCGGCCCGCCCGGCATCGGCAAGAGCCGGCTGGTGGCCGAGCTGGCCGGCCGGGTCCGCGCCGGCACCGACCCGGCCACCTGGTGCCAGGGCTGCTCCCTGCCCTACGGCCACGGGGTGACCTTCTGGGCGCTGTCGATGATCGTCAAGGCCCAGGCGGGCATTCTCGAGACCGACACCGCCGCGCAGGCGGAGCGGAAGCTGGCCCGGGCCGCAGCCGCCGCCGTGCCCGACCCCGACGTCGCGACCTGGGTGGCCGGGAAGCTCCGCCGGCTCGTCGGGGCGAGCGCGCCGGCGGGGCCGGCCTCGGGCGACCGCGAGGAGGCCTTCGCCGCCTGGCGGCGCTTCCTGTACGGGCTGGCCCGGCGCCGCCCGCTCGTTCTGGCCGTCGAGGACCTGCACTGGGCCGACGACGCCTTGCTTGACTTCCTGGAGCGCCTGGCCGCCCCACAGGCCCCGGCCGAGGCGGGCCCCATCCCGCTGCTCGTCGTGGCCACCGCCCGGCCCGAGCTGCTCGAGCGCCGGCCGGACTGGGCGGCCGGCCCGCGCGACGACGCGGACGCCCCCGGCCCGGGCACGGCAGCCACCCCCGGCCCGGGCACCGCGGACACCCGCAGGCTGGGCACGGCAGCCACCCCCGGCCCGGGCACCGCGGACACCCGCAGGCCGGGCACGGCAGCCACCCGCAGCCTGGTCGCCCTCGAGCCGCTCTCCGACCGTGACACCGGCCAGCTGCTCGAGGCCCTCCTGGCCCGCCACGGGCTGCCCGGGACCGTCGAGCCGGCGCTGCTGGCCCGGGTCGGCGGCAACCCGCTGTTCGCCGAGGAGTACGTGCGCATGCTGCGCGACCGCGGGGCCATGGGGCCGCACGGCGACCGCGAAGCCTCGGCCAGCGCGGCAGCCATCCCCGAGACCGTGCACGCGATCGTCGCTGCCCGCCTCGACGCCCTGCCGCCCGGGGAGAAGGCCGTGCTGCAGGACGCCGCCGTGCTCGGCCAGGCCGGGTGGGTGGGGGCGCTCACCGAGATCGGTCACCACGAGCGGGCCGGCCTCGAGGCCCGCCTGCGCCGGCTCGAGCAGCGCGAGCTGCTGCACCGGGCCTGGCGGTCCCGGGTCGCCGGCGAGGTCGAGTACGCGTTCAGCCACGTGCTCGTGCGCGACGTCGCCTACGGGCAGATCGTGCGGGCCGAACGGGCCGGCAAGCACCGCCGGGCCGCCGCCTGGATCGAGGCGCTCGCCTCCGACCGCGCCGAGGACCGCGCCGAGCTGCTCGCCTATCACTACCAGGCCGCGCTCGGCTTCGCCCGGGCCGCCGGGCAGGACGTGCCGGGCCTGGCCGACCGCGCCCGGGCCGCCCTCCGGGACGCGGGCGACCGGGCCGCGGCGCTCGGCGCCTGGGCGACCGCGGCCCGCTACCACGCCCAGGCCAGGGACCTCTGCCCGCCCGGCGACCCCGAGCTGCCAGCGCTCGAGCTGCGCCTCGGGCGCGCCCGCTGCCAGGGTGAGGGCGCCGGGCAGGAGGAGCTCGCCAGGGCCAGGGACGGACTCCTGGCAGGGGGCGAGCGGGCGCTCGCGGCCGAGGCCGAGATGCTGCTCGGCGAGCTCGCATTCCTGCACGGCCGGGGTGAGGAGCGGGCCGCCCGCCTGGACCGGGCGCTCGCGCTGGCCGCCGACGCCCCGCCCTCCCGCTCCAAGGCCGCGGTGCTCAAAGGCTGCATGATGCACCTGGTGATCGCCAGCAGGCACGCCGAGGCCCACGGCGTCGCCGAGGAGGTGCTCGCCATGGCCGGAGGCCTCGGGCTCCACGACCTCGAGGCCGACGCCATCGGCACGATCGGGCTGGCCCGGGTCGACGCCGGCGACGCCCGCGGCCTGGCCGACCTCGAGCGCGCCACAGCGATCCTCGAGTCGCTCTCCTCCCCCGGGTCGATCGTGTGGCACCTCAACCTCGCCTATGCCCACGCCGCCCTCGGTGACCTCGTCCGCTCCTCGGCCGCCCTGTCGGCCGCGTCGCGGGCGGCAGGGCGGTTCGGGTCGATGCGGCGGCTGCGCTCGATCGCGCTGCAGCGGGTCGCCGAGTGCTACTGGGCCGGCCGCTGGGACGAGGCGGTGCGCATCGTCGACGAGGACCTGGCCGGGGACGACCGGGAACGCCACTACCTGGAATGGGAGTGCCGCGTCTGGCGCGGCCGCATCCGCCTCGCCCGCGGCCGGGTCGACGCGGCCCTGGAGGACGCCCAGGCGGCGCTGGCGCTGGCCACGGATGCGGCCGACCCGCAGGCCCTCAACCCGGCCCGAGCCTTCGGCGCCCGCGCCCTGCTGGCCGCCGGCCGGACCGACGCGGCCAGACGGACCGCCGACGAGCTGCTGGCCGGGCTCGGCGGGAGCGCCCTCGGGCCGGACCTCGGCGCCGACCTGGGCGCGGTGCTGGCCGCGCTCGGCTACCCGGACGAGGCGCTCGACGCCCGCCGGATCCCGCCTTCGGCCTGGCTGGAGGCGGCCCGGGCCCTGGTGGCCGGCGAGCCGCACCAGGCCGCCGAGGTCTACGCACGGATCGGGTCGCGCCCGGACGAGGCGTACGCCCGCCTGGCCGCCGCCGGCCGGGCCTGGGCCGCGGGAGCGGTCGCCGAAGGCGAGGCCGAGCTGGCCGCCGCGACCGCCTTCTACCGCGAGGTCGGGGCCGGCGCCTGCCTGGCCGAGGCCGAGGCCATGCGGGCCCGGCAGCCCGGCGCTTCCACGCCGGCCGTCCGTCCCCGGTAGGCATACCCGCGGATAGTGGCATTACCGTCGCATTAGCGCCGGCTGCGACCTTCCCGGTATGGAGCGACCCACTCCCAAGCACCTGGCCGAAGCGCGCGGGTACCCGGCGCTGGCGCGCAACTCGGTGCTCATCGAGTCCCTGGGCGCGCTGCTCGCCATCGCCCTGGCGGTCACGCTGGTGGTGGCGCTGCTGATCGAGCGCCCTGGGTCGCGCGGAGACGGGCGCCGAGCCCCGACGGCGTCGCCGGCGTCCACTGCGGCCCGGGCCGTCGCCCCACCCATCCCCACCGCTGTCTCCACGCCGAGGGTGGGCACGACCAGACCGCCCGAGCCCACCGGGCCGCGGTACGACCCCGGCTTCGAGGCGGGCCTGGAAGGCTGGCGGCCGGTTGGCGGGGCGAGGCTCGAGCGGCTGGACGGGGCCAGGAGCGGCTCCTGGGCGGCGAGCCTGGCCGCCGGGTCGTCGCCCAACCCGGGCATGAGCGCCTCGGACGTGGCCAGGTGCGCGCCCAAGACCGCCTACAAGGCGTCCGCCTGGGTGCGGGCGAGCCGCCCGGGCACGACCATCACCTTCAACCTGCTCGAATACGTGAACGGCAAGCGGCTCGCGGTCGACACGGTCGGCGCGGTGCTTCCCGGCAGCGACTGGCAACGCATCGAGGTCGACCACTTCACCCACGTCCCCAGGGCCAGGCTGGCCATGGAGCTCGTCGCCTCCGGCCTGCCGCCCGGGTCGAGCGTGCTCGTCGACGACCTCGAGATCCGCGCGACGCCCACCGCGCAGACGTTCACGACCACGCGCTGACGGCCCACCCCGGGCCCAGCCGAGCCCGCCCTCCGGGCGGGAGAAAGGATGAGAGCACATGCGGTGGTACCGGTTCCTCCTGGCCGGTGGGGTCACGGCCGCGCTGCTGCTGCCGTCGGCGGCCGTGGCCGAGGGCACGCGCGTCACCCTGGACGACATGACCTGCACCGGCATCGGCGTCATGGGCGCCGGCCTGCCCGCGGGCACCCCCCTGGACCTGGCCCTGGTGAACCGCGACAACAACAAGAACACGGTGATGACGCGCAAGACGGTACGGACCTCGGCCCAGGGACGGTTCGCGACCCGGATGGAGGCCCGCCTGAACCGGGTCCTCAGCCTGCGCGTGCTGGTGAGCACGAAGGACGGCAAGCAGATCGCCTTCGGCGACCACGTGATGCGGCAGTACCACGCCATGTGCGGCCTGCCCTTCACCGGGCCCGGGCACGCCGGGCCGACGCTGCTGGCCAGCTTGGGCTCGGTCGGGCTGGGCGTGCTGCTGGTCGTAGCCGCCTCGCGCCGGTCGAGGGCGACAGGCACCCCCACAGCCTGAAGCCGCAGCCGCCCGCCTCGACCCGGTCCCCCCTGTCCCCGGGATCGGCCCTGGCGGGCGGCTGCCCCTCCCCACGCCCGTCGGCCCCCGCGTCCGTGGACGCGGGGCCGACGGGCGTCCGGGGGACGGCGAGCTTCCGTGGCAGACCTGGGCCGCGGGAGCGGCCGCGGGAGCGGAGGGCCCTACGGTCGGGCGCCTCTGGGGAGCGAGGCCAGGGCGCGCTCGGCGCGCTGGAAGACCTCGTCGAGGTCACCTGAGGCGTTCACGCGCCGGACCCGCCCGGCGTAGTGGGCCAGCACCGGCGGCACGTCTCGCCGGTAGGCGACCAGCCGGGCCACCACCGTGTCCGGGTTGTCGTCGCTGCGGCTCTCCATGCGGGCCAGGCGCGAGAGCCGGGCCGACGCCACCTCGTCGGGCACGACCAGCTCGAGCACGAGCTGGACGCGGCGGTCGTCGGCTTCCAGCAGGGCGTCAAGCTCCACCGCCTGCCTGACCGTGCGGGGATAGCCGTCGAGGATGAACCCGTCGCCGAGCGCGGCCGTGACCACCTGCATCACGGCCCGGTCGGGCACGGCCTGGCCACGGCTCACCTGCTCGGCGACCCGGTGCGGGTCGCCCTGCTCGACCGAGGCGCGCAGCAGGCGCCCGGACGACACGTGGGGGACGCCGAGCAGCTCGGCCAGGGACGGGGCGAGCATGCCCTTGCCCGCTCCAGGAGGTCCGACGAGCAGGACGCGGCGCAGCTCGCTCACTGCCGCTGCCCCGGTGCGGGGCCGCTCCAGACGGGGATGCTGAACTCGCTCATGTACAGAGTGTACGTGCGCCGCGCCCAGGCGCCGAACGCGACAGCCGGCCAGAGCGCCGGTCAAGCATCGGCGCCGCGGGGGTGGCGGCCATCTCAGCTCAGGCTCACGCCGACCAGCCGGCCGATGCCGAAGGTGGCCGACGCGGCGATCGCACCGACCGCGAGCTGCCTGGCCCCCGACCGCAGCACCGAACGGCCGGTCAGCAGGCTGATGCCCGCGCCCACCAGGAACAAGGCGAGGGTGGACAGCGCCACGGAGCCGGCGAACGCAGCCCCGCCCGAGGCCAGCAAGAAGGGCAGCACCGGGACACACGCCCCACTTGCGAACGCGACGAAGCTGGAGGCCGCCACCCCCCAGGGCGAGCCGAGCTCGTCGGGATTCAGGCCGAGCTCCTCGCGGGCCATGGTGTCCAGCGCGCTCGACTCGTCGCGCATGATCCGGGCCGCCATCGCCTCGGCCTCCTCGCGGCCGATCCCCTTGGCCCGGTAGATCAGGGCCAGCTCGTTGGCCTCCTCCTCGGGCATGACCGAGATCTCCTCGGCCTCGAGGGCGATCTCCCGCTCGTACAGCTCGCGCTGGGAGGTGACCGAGATGTACTCGCCCGCGCCCATCGAGAACGCCCCCGCGAGCAGGCCGGCCAGGCCGGCCAGGAGGACCAGGCGGGGCTGGGCCTGGCCGCCGGTCACCCCCATGACCAGCGACAGGTTCGACACCAGGCCGTCGTTGACCCCGAAGATGGCCGCCCGCAGCCGGCCCGACGAGTCGCCCCGGTGCCACCGCTCGCCGCGCACGATCGCGCCCGAACGGGCCGCGGACGGGGTCATGCCAGCCAGGACCTTGGCGTGGATGCGCTCGTCGGTGGCCATGGCCCGGCTGGCCTCGGGCACGGCGTCGTAGTGCCCGGCGTCGGCCATCTCAGCCTGCTGGACCAGGGGGAACACCACGCCTGGGCCGAACCGGCGCGCGAGGAAGGACAGCAGGCGTGTCCGGACCGAGCGGCGGTGCTCACCCGGCCGCGGCTCGGGCTCCCCCAGCTCGGCCAGCTTGGCCGCCCAGTAGCGGGCGTGGCGCTCCTCGGCCCCGGCCAGCTCGAGGAAGATCTCGCGCTGCTCGCCGGAGGCCCGCTCGGCCAGGGCGCGGTACACCGCGGCACCGTCCATCTCGTCGGCCCAGTGCTCCCGGAACTGCCGTGCCTTCGACACCGCTCCCCTCCGGTTCGCTCACGCCTGGTTCACTCACGCCTCGCATGTCGAGAGTGTTGGCTCTCCGGGCGGGTCCTCGCAACCCCCGGCCCGGCGCCCGAGGCAGGGCGCCTCCCCGGCCCGGCGCCCGAGGCAGGGACCCCCCGCCCGGCGCCCGAGGCAGGGACGCCTGCCCGGTCAGGCGCCCGAGGACAGGGACGCCTCCTCGGCCCGGTCCTCGTGGACCCCGGCCGCGCGCAGCGCGTCGAGGGCGCGCTCGCCGTCGTCCGGGCGGACGTTCACGGCCCGGGTGGCGTCGGTGAGCACCACCACCTCGAAGCCGGCGGCCCTGGCGTCCAGCGCCGTGGCCTGCACGCAGTAGTCCAGGGCGAGCCCGACGGTGACGACCCGGCGGGCGCCCTGCCGGGAGAGGAAGTCGGCCAGCTCCTTGGTCCAGCCGGTGTAGCCGTCCTGGTCGCGGTCGCGGCCCTTGAACACCTGGAAGTCGGACCGGACGTCCAGGTCGGGGTGGGCCTCCCAGCCAGGGGTGCCCTCGACGCAGTGGGGCGGCCAGGGTCCGCCCTGCGCGGTGAACGAGCAGTGGTCGGCCGGGTGGGTGTCGTGGGTGGTCACCACGGTCGCGAAGCGGGGCGCGAGCCGGTTGATGACCTCCACCACCTCGTCGCCCTCGGGCACGGCGAGGCTCCCTCCGGGGCAGAAGTCGCGCTGGACGTCGACGACGATCAAGGCGTCGTCGCGGCTCGGGTCGAACGCCATCGGGTGCTTCCTCTCGTGTCGCCTGCCTGGGCTCGCGGTGTCACCGGCCGTCCATGTGCCGGCCACCGCGAGTACGCCGAGGGTATCAACCTGGTCCGCGCCGCCTGAAGCGGGCGAGGCCTCGGACTGGTTGACGGCGGACCGCGCAGGCTGGCAGCCTGGGCAAGCACATGATCGCAGCGACGGTACCTGGACCGGCGGTCGCGGCCTCGAGGTGGGGCCCGGCCGCCCTGACCACGCGTGCCTGCGCGCCCATGGGGCTCGGCACCGGCAACTCGGCCGCCGGGCGCCCTCCCTGTCGCCGGGCCGCGGCGCTCCCCGTCCGGTAGACGCACCGCGGCCAGCACCACCCCGCCGGAGCCGACCGCTCCGGTGTGCATGACGCCCATGCCCGACGCACACGTCCGAGGAGGCAAACCCTATGGCCGACCGGGAGCAGATCTTGGTCACCACCGACTGGCTCGCCGAGCACCTGAACGACCCCGCCATCCGCGTCGTCGAGGTCGACGAGGACACCGACGCCTACAGCCGGGGCCACATCCCCGGGGCGGTCGCGGTGAACTGGAACACCGACCTGCAGGACCCGCTGCGCCGCGACTTCGTCTCCCCGGAGGCATTCGCCAAGCTGCAGGACTCCCTCGGCATCGGCAACGACACCACCGTCGTGCTGTACGGCGGCAACAACAACTGGTTCGCCGCCTACGCCTACTGGTACTACAAGGTCTACGGCCACGAGAACGTCAAGCTGGTCGACGGCGGGCGCAAGCTCTGGGAGCTTGAGGACCGCCCGCTGACCACCGACACCCCGGTCGTCGAGCCGGCCGGCGGGTACAAGGCCGGCGAGGCTGACCTGTCGATCCGCGCGTTCCGCGACCAGGTCCTGGCCGACTACGTCGGCCAGGAGGGCGCCGCGCTGGTCGACGTCCGCTCGCCAGAGGAGTACAGGGGCGAGAAGCTCGCCCCCGACCACCTGCCCCAGGAGGCAGCCCAGCGGCCCGGGCACATCCCGGGCGCGGCCAACATCCCCTGGGCCAAGGCGGTGGACGGTGACACCGGCCGCTTCCTGGCCGACCAGGAGCTGTCCTCCCTGTACAGCGGGAACGGGGTCACGCCCGACAAGGACGTGGTCGCCTACTGCCGGATCGGCGAGCGCTCCGCCCACACCTGGTTCGTGCTGCACGAGCTGCTCGACTACCCGCGGGTGCGCAACTACGACGGCTCCTGGACCGAGTGGGGGTCGCTGGTGAACGTGCCGATCGAGCGCTGAGCAGGACATCAGCAGTCCCGCCCGTAGCCCGGGCCAGCGACCAGGGCCTTCCCGTCAAGTTACGGACAGGACTGCTGAGCAGGTGCTCGTCGCGGCGCGAGGCCGAACGCGCCGGCCTGCGCCTGTCCGTGCGCGGGCTCCTGGCTGAGCTGGCGCCGGCGCGCCTTCTGGAGACCGAGGGCCCCGCCAGGTGGCGGGGCCCTCGGTCGTGGTCTGGCCGCCCGCCCTGCCGCGATTGCCCCGCCGGCCACGCTGGGGCAGACTGCGGTCACAGCTCGGAGGTACTGTTCTGGACCCCATGGACGACGCGCAGCCAACCTCGCCCGCGGGCGCGGGCGCCGATCCCCCACGCATCGCCGACCTTCACCCGGAGACCCTGGAGCAGGTCGTGGCGGCGCTGGTCGACTACAGCCCGCTTGCGATCGCGGTCCTGCGCGCCCCCGGCCTCGAGCTCGAGCTGGTCAACCACGTCTTCGCCGGTCTTCGGCCCGAGGCAGGCATGGTCGGCCGGACCCTCGCCGAGGTGTTCCCCGAGGCAGGGCCGGCCGGCTTCACCACCATGCTCAAGCAGGTCGCGGCCACCGGCGAGACGATCTCGGCGACCGACACCCCGGTCGACTTCGTGGGGCCCACGGTGCGGTACTTCTCGTTCACCTGCTCGCGCCTGCCCCAGCCTCCCGGTCGCCCGACCCGGGTGCTCGCCGTGGCCAGGGAGACCACCGCGGAGGTGGTGACCCGGACCAGGGCCGAGGCGATCGCCGACGAGCGCGCCCGCGACCTGGCCCGGGCAAGGGTGACCTCGGCCCGGCTGCGCAGCCTGGTCGACCTGGCCGCCGCCATGGCCTCGGTCGAGGACCTCGACCGCCTCCTCGACCTGGTCACCGGCGAGGCGGCCCGGCTGCTGGGCGCGGACACGGCCAGCTTGTTCCTGCTCGACGAGCGGGGCACGCTGATCGGGCGGGCCGCGGTCGGCATGCCCGAGGACGAGATCATCGGCATGCGCATCGAGCTGCCCGGGTGGCCCGAGATCGCCGAGGTGATGCGCACGGGCCACCCGGCCGTGCACGTCCGGGCCGAGGAGGTGCGGGGGCCCGAGCAGCCCTCCATCCGGCGCTACGGCATCCGTTCGTACGCCGCCCTGCGCCTGGGCACCCTGGACCGGCCGCTCGGCGTCCTGTTCGTCAACCACACTCGCCGCCGCCACCGGTTCACCCGGCCCGAGCTGGCCTTCGTCGAGACCCTGACCAGTTACCTGAGCGTGACCATCGAGCGCGCCCGCCTGGTCGGCAGCCTGCGCGAGGCGGTCACCTCGCTGCAGGACGCCCTGCTGCCGGCGTCCTTCCCGGAGGTGGCCGGGCTCGACGTCGGCGCCCTGTACCGCTCGGCCAGCGAGGTCGCGCAGGTGGGCGGCGACTTCTACGACCTGTTCCCGATCGGTGGGGACCTGGTCGCGGCCGTGATCGGCGACGTCTGCGGCAAGGGGGTGGCCGCCGCCAGGCACACCGCCCGGCTCCGGTTCGAGCTGCGCGCCCTGCTCGAGGCCGACCCCGACCCGGGCCGGGCGCTCGAGACCTTCAACCGCAAGGTGTTCGAGGAGTTCGCCGAGGACGAGTACGCCACCCTGCTGGTGCTCGTGCTCGACCCGTCGACCGGGGAGGTGCGCTGGTCGAGCGCTGGCCACCCGCCGCCGGTGGTGACCGACCCGGCCCCGCGGGTGCTGGACTTCCCGGGGTCGCTGCCCGTCGGCCTGTTCCCCGAGGCCGAGCACGCCACCCACCGGCTCGTCCTGCCCCGCCGCCACTGCATCGTGCTCTACACCGACGGCGTGGTCGAGGCCCGCTCCTCCGACGGCGACGAGCTCGGCCCGGGCGGCCTGCTCGCCGCGCTCCCGCCGGTCCCGGCCGGCGCGGCGGGCGTTGCCGAGGTGATCCTGAAGGAGGTCCAGCGCCACACCGGCGGGGAGTTGGACGACGACGCAGCCGTGCTCGTCATCGCCCGCGAGTGAGGCGGGCCGGGAGCATCCCGTCGCCTGAAGCGCGGAACGACCGTTGCCTGAGCCGCAGGAGTCTGGTCGCCCGAAGCGCGGAACGCCCGGTCGCCTGACCGCAGGAGGCCGGTCGCCCGAAGCGCGACGCCTGGGCTCAGGTGGGCGGTCGCCAGGTCGGGTCGGGCGGGGGCAGGGAGCGGGTGTCACCTGGGCCCCGCGGGCCGGCCGGGTTCCCGCCGTTCCAGGTCGACGGCCCCCAGCTCACGGTGGTCCGGGGCAGCAGGCGAAGCTCGCCCCAGCGCTGCTCGCCGGTCGCCCTGATCGACTGGGAGGCCAGCCGGGCGGCCCACACGGCCCCGACCAGCGGGGCGATCACCTCGGGAATGACGATGCGGGCGAAGCGGGCCGGCATGAGCTTGGCGATCCGGGCCGCGGTGCGCCGGACCGCCGCCTCGGGCAGGGCGCGACGCAGCGAACGCCTGCGCAGCTTCTGCAGGCCGCCCTGGGCCTGCACCTCGCCGAGCACGCCGGCCACCAGCTCGCGGGGCGTGAGGACCCGCTGGCCGGCCAGGGCGCCCAAGTCGGCCCGGAGCTTCGCCTCGATGACGAACAGCAGGAGCACCTCGGCCAGGGCGGTGACGCCGACCGTGCCGAGCGCGACCCCCGCGGCCGGCGGCACCGGGGACGTGGCGACCGCGATCGCCTCCTGGGCGGCCAGGATCCCGCCGACGGCGATGGCGATCCCGGCCGCGGTGCGGGCGGACCGGTCGATCAGCTTGCGCGCGACCTCGTCGTCGCTCTGGCCCGGGTAGCGTGCGCGCAGCTCCTCCGGGGTGGCCGGCCGCACCTGCGCGGCCGCCTCGTCCAGCAGAGGCTGGATGCCGCCGCGGGCGACCTCGGAGAGCCGGCCGCGGACCACGCCGACCGCGTCGGCGACCAGGCGCCGGATGGAGGGCTCGCCGCCTCCCGCCGCCGCCCGGTCGGCCAGGCGCTCCCCCCAGGGCTGGTCGCGGCCGCCGCCGCGTTCACTGTGTGGATCCATGCTGATTTCTGTCTTCCGCCCCAGGGCCGGTCGAAAACGGCGATCTCGGACTGCTCCCCCGCGGGTCGAGCCAGACCTGCCGAGCACCCCGGGCCGTTGGATCGCGCTCCGCAGTCGCGTGCCCGCTCATGAGCCGGTCGAGCCGAACCCGCCGGGACCGCGGGCGGCTGGGGGCAGCTCGGCGACGGCGACCAAGCGGGCCCGGAGCACGGGCTGGACCACGAGCTGGGCAATCCGGTCGCCGCGGCGCACGACGTACGGCTCGGTCGGGTCGGTGTTGAGCAGGACGACCTTGACCTCGCCCCGGTAGCCGGCGTCGATCGTGCCCGGAGCGTTGACGACGGTCAGGCCGTGGCGCGCGGCCAGGCCCGAGCGCGGGTGGACGAAGGCGGCGAACCCCTCAGGCACGGCAACGGCCACCCCGGTCCCGACGACCGCGCGGCCACCGGGCGGCAGCTTCACGTCCTCGGCGGCGAACAGGTCGGCGCCGGCGTCCCCCGGGTGGGCGTAGCCGGGCATTGGCAGCTCGGGATCAAGACGGTGCACCGGCAGGTCGATGTCCACCATTGGACCCTACCACGGGGACGGGACCTGGACGGACAAGGGCCCCGGACCGCGCTTCCCCTCGCGGTCCGGGGCCCGCTCGTTCCCGGCCGAGGGCCGGGAAGAATTACAGCGATGTGATTATAGCGACTGCGGCCGGTTCGGCAAGCCCGCGGCGCGGGACGACCCGTCCCGCGCCGAAGCAACGCTTTCACCGGAGGCCGGCACCTGCCACGCTGACTACCGGCGAGCACCCGGGGCTTGGAGGTGGAAGCGCATGGCGCTGGAGCGAGAGCTCGACCGGCTGTTCGGACTGCCGCTCGACGCCTTCGTCGCGGCCAGGGACGAGGCCGTCCGCATGCTCAAGCGCACCGGGGACCCGGGCGCCGCCGCGCGCGTGGGCGCGCTGCGCAAGCCCTCGGTGTCGGCATGGGCGGTCAACCAGCTCGCCCGGAGGCACGCCGACCAGCTCGGCCAGCTCCTCGAGAGCGGCGAGCACCTGCGCGCCGCCCACCGGGCCGTCCTGGCCGGGGGCGGGCGCGCCGGCCTGGCCGACGCCGCCCGGGTCATGCGCGCGGCCGTTTCGGAGCTGGTCGAGACGGCCGCCGGGGAGCTGGAGGCGGCCGGCCGGCCGGCATCCGAGGCCGTGCGCAACCGCATCGCGGGCACCTTGCACGCGGCCGCCCGCGGGCAGCAGGGGGCCGAGCTGGTCCGCAAGGGCCGCCTGCTCCGCGACCTCGACCCCTCCGGCTCCGCCTTCGCTGACCTCGCCACCGGTGCCACCAGCGAGCCGGCTGGCATGCTGCGGCCAGCCGACGACACCGCCGCCCGGGAACGCCGGCAAGCCAGGCGGCGCGCCCGCGACCAGGCGCGGCGGCAGGCCAGCGCGGCCGCGGACGCCGCCGTCCTGGCCCGGCGCCAGGCCGAGCGGCTCCGCTACGCCGCCGACCGGGCCGAGCAGGCGGCTGCCCGGGCCCGGGAGGCCGCCGACGCCGCCGCCAAGGCCGAGCAGGCGGCCAGGGAGCGCGCCACCCGCACGGCAGCCGAGCTGGCCGACGCGGAGGCTCTCCCGACCGAGTGACCACGAGAATGCGCAGGGTACGCGCATGGTTAGCGCAACGGGCGCGCGCATGCTAGCGTCATCGCCGCAAGGGGTTCATGTTTCGCTTCGCATCCTGCGGTCGAGCTCGTCCCTCGCCGTCGGCGTCTACCACGTCGGCGTTGTTCGTACCTCCAAGCGATGGAGGGGAGGGACAAAGTTCATGACCGTTGGAACCGTGAAGTGGTTCAACGCCGAGAAGGGGTACGGCTTCATCGCCCCTGAGTCAGGCGAGGACGTCTTCGTACACTTCAGCGCGATCCAGTCTTCCGGCTACCGCTCGCTCAACGAGGGGCAGCAGGTCGAGTTCGACATCACGCAGGGGCCGAAGGGCGCCCAAGCGGCGAACGTGCGGCCGCTCGAGCAGTAGCATCGCGTGACAAGGGCCCACCGGACCGACAACCTCGGTCCCGGTGGGCCCTGTGGCGTCCCCGGCGGTCAGCCCGACAACCTCGGTCCCGGCGCCTCGGTGGTCAGCCGGCGCGGCGACCCCGCCGCGCGCGGAGGTAGTCCTGCACGACGTAGTCGCCCAGCCGCTCACTCGACGGGGTGAACACCCGGCCCCCGTTCAGCCTGGCCAGGGCCTGGACGAAGCGGACCAGGCGCGGTTCGGTGTCGAGCATGAACACGTTGATGGTGGCGCCCCTGCGGGTCAGCCGGAGCACCGCGGCCATGGTCAGCTCGATGGTCTCCGGGCTCGGCGGCCACTCGAACCAGGGGTAGCCGCCCGGCTGCAGGTGGGCGGTTGGCTCGCCGTCGGTGACTACCAGGATCACCGGCTCGGCGTCGGGATGGTGGTCGAGGTGCCGGCCGGCGAGCAGCAGCGCGTGCTGCAGGTTGGTGCCCTGCTGCTCCATGTTCGGGCCGAGGTCGGCCAGCTCGCCAGGCTTGAGGATCCTGGCCACCGACGAGAACCCGATGATCTGGAGCGCGTCCTGCGGGTAGCGGGTCGAGACGAGGCTGTGCAGCGCGAGCGCGGTCGACTTGGCCGCCCCCCACGCCTCCCGCAGCAGCATCGAATACGAGAGGTCGACCAGAAGGCAGACCGCTGCCCGGGTGCGATGTTCGGTTTCGAGCACCTGGAAGTCGGCTGCTTCAAGCGTCACGGCGGGCCTGGGCGCGGCTGGCGCCGTGATGCCGACCTCCGGGTGGGGGGTTCCCGCGCCGCGCAGCACCGCGTTCTTGACGGTGCCGACCACATCCAGTGGCTGCTCGTCGCCGAACTGCCACTGGCGGGAGCTGCCGGTCAGCTCGCCCAAGGCGCCGGCGCCGGGTACGTCGTGGTCGCCCCGGCGGCGGGTCTCGAGACTCGAGAAGATACGCCGGAGGGCGGTGGCGCCGATGCGCCGGATCGCCTTCGGAGTGAGCTTCAGCTCGCCGTGCTCGCGGGTCAGGTAGCCCTGCTCGGCCAGCTCCCGTTCCAGCGCGCGGAGCGCCTCGACGTCGGCGGTCGCGGCGCGGCCGAGCGCCCGCTCGACCGCCTCCAGGTCGATGTCGTCGAGGGAGGCGCCCGCGTAGCCCTGGCCCAGGCTCGCCTCGAGCGCCTCCAGGTCGGCCAGCTCCTCGAGCGCGGTGGTGGCGTCGCCGAGCCCGAGCGCCTGGTCGCCGCCCATGGCCGCGGGCTGGCCCCAGCGGAGCTCGGGCCGGCGCCACTGGAGGGCGTGGCCGAGCCGGTCCAGCTCGCGCTCGAGCCCGAGGTCGGCCATTGCCGCCTGCATGAGCGCGGCCAGCTCCTCCCGCTGCTCGGGCGAGAGCGAGGCGAGCAGCCGGCTGGCTGCGGCCGCGCGGCGGGCGAGCGCGTCGACCAGCTCGTCGAGGTTCCTCGGGCGCTCCGGGAACATGTCCCCGTACTCCTGCATGAACTGGTCGAACGCGGCGGTGGTGTCCTCGCCCCTGGCGTCGGCGTCCAGCATCGCGTTCAGGTCGGCCAGCATGTCCCGCACCCGTTCGAGGTCCTCGCTGCTCGCGCCCGCCAGGGCCTGCCGCATGCCGCGGAACTGGGCGTCGAGCACCTCCCGGCGGAGCAGGTCGCGGATCCGCTCGTAGGTGGCGGCGGCCTCCGGCGAGCGCCACTGGCGGTCGGCGAGCTGGCGCACGGCCCCGGCGGTGTCGGGCGGGAGCTGGTCCAGCTCCGCCTCTGCCAGGCGGGCCGCATCCGACGGGTCGGCCGCGAGCGCCTCCCGCTCCTGCTCCAGGGCCCGGTCGAGCAGCTCGCGGACCTGCTCCAGGGTGCCGTCGAAGGTGCCCCGCCCGCGCAGCTCGCGGCGGCGCTCGCGCACCCGGCGGAGCAGGTCGCGCAGCCCGCGCAGGCCCGGCATGCCCTGGCGGAGCAGCGAGGACAGCGCGTCGCCCGGCCGCTCCCCGGCCAGCACCCGGTCGCCCAGGCGGTCGAGGGCAGCGGCCAGGTCGAAGGGCGGCTCGAGCGGGTCGGGCCCGCCCTGCCAGCGCCCGTAGCGGTAGGCCATCCGCTACCCCCCTCCGTACACGGTCCGGCCAGGCAGCTCCTCCTTGGCCAGCCGCTTGGCCAGGTGCAGCCCTTCCATGGCGAACTCGAGGGCGGCCGCGGCCAGGCCCGGGGTCTCGGCGGCGGCGTCGTCGCCCAGGCGCCGCAGGAGCTGGGCCAGGCCGGGCACCGGCCCGACCCGGCGGAGCAGCTCGGCGGCTGGCACGAGGTCGCCGGTCTCCACCGTGGCGTCTTCGTCGAACCGGCGCAGCAGCCCGGAGACGTCCTGGCCGCCGAGCCGGCTGCGGTAGGTGTCGGCCACGGCCCGCCGCAGCAGGTGCTTGAGCAGGTCGAGCTCGCGGCCCTCCTCGAGCTGGTCGAACTCGACCTTGCCGAGCGAGGTGGGCACCGCGGCGGGCAGGTCGACGATGCGCACGACAGGCACGGCCTCGCCGGTGACCGCGGCCCGGCGCACGGCCGAGGCCGCCGCGGTCTCGGCCGCCGCGATCGCGAAGCGGGCCGACACCCCCGACCTGGCGTCGATCTGGGGCGCCTCGCGCACCCCGCGCGTGAACCTGGCGATGACCTCGAGGACGTGGTCGGGCACGACCGGCGTGCCGAGCGGGCTGCCGGCCCAGTGGAGCACGGCCTCCTGGCGCATCAGCTTCAGCTCGTCGTCGAGCCGGAGCGGGTAGTGGGTGCGGATCTCCGCTCCGAACCGGTCCTTCAGCGGCGTGATGATCCGCCCCCGGTTGGTGTAGTCCTCCGGGTTGGCGCTGGCCACCAGCAGCAGGTCCAGGGGGAGCCGGAGCTGGTAGCCGCGGACCTGGATGTCGCGCTCCTCGAGCACGTTGAGCAGCGCGACCTGGATGCGCTCGGCCAGGTCGGGCAGCTCGTTGACGCTGAAGATGCCCCGGTTGGTGCGGGGCACGAGGCCGTAGTGGACCGTCTCGGGGTCGCCGAGGGTGCGGCCCTCGGCCACCTTGATCGGGTCGACGTCGCCGATGAGGTCACCGACGCTGGTGTCGGGGGTGGCCAGCTTCTCCCCGTAGCGGTCGGCGCGGTGGCGCCAGCCCACCGGCAGGGCGTCACCCAGCTCGGCCAGGCTGGCCTGGCAGGCGGTGCAGGTCGGGGCGTAGGGATGGTCGTTGATCTCGCACCCGGCCACGACCGGGGTCCACTCGTCGAGCAGGTGGGTGAGGGAGCGGATGAGCCGGGTCTTGCCCTGCCCGCGCTCGCCCAGCAGCACGATGTCGTGCCCGGCGAGCAGGGCCCGCTCGAGCTCGGGGAGGACCGTCTCGTCGAACCCGACGATGCCGGGGAAGCGGCGCCGGTCGGCGGCCAGCCCGGCGATCAGGTTGTCGCGCACCTCGTGCTTGACGGTCCGGTGGCGGTGCCCGGACGCGCGCAGCTCGCCCAGGGTGGTGTCGGCGGGTGGCGTCAGGGCCGGCACGGCATGGGTCATGGTTCCTCGCTCGCTACGCTGGTCGCTTCGTCGTCGGTATCCACCCTCCGCCTCCACGCCCGGGCTGGCAACCGCTAGTTCGGCCGCGCCTCCGCGAACCCGACCGCGGGGGCCACCGATGAGAGGCAGGCGACCGCCGGCTCGCACCGGAGCCGCTCGGCGACCCGCTCAGGCGGGTGGGGCGCTCGCCCGCCACGCGGCCCGTCCGAGCAGGGCGAACCCGGCCACGAACCGTTCGGCCACGTCCTCGATGCCGCGCTCGCGCAGCACGGTGACGACCGTGCGGGCCTGCAGGGGCCGGTTGCACGCGTCCACGTCCAGGGGGACGTCGGTGCGGATCGCCATCAGCTCCCGGTTCAGCAGGTAGGTGCCCTGGTGGGTGACGAGGGCCTCGACCACCCAGGGGCCGAGCAGCCGCGCCACCCCGGCGGGGTCGGCCATGGCCGCCTCCACGTCGGGATAGGCGGCGAGCAGGCGGGCGGCGGTCACCGCGCCGATCCCGCGCACCCCGGGCAGGCAGTCGCTCGAGTCCCCGCGCAGGGCGGCGAAGGCCGGGTACTGGGCCGGTCCCACGCCATACCTGGCCCGCAGCCAGCTCGGTGAGACCTGCTCCATGCGCCCCCCGCCGAGCAGGAAGAAGACCTGCACGGTCGGGCTGACGAGCGCGAACGCGTCCTGGTTCTGGCCCACATTCCGTGATCGGACTGGCCCCGGGTCGGTGCTGGAGGCCGTGATCATCGCCGGACATGTGAATACCAGGATCTCGATGCTCTCTTACCGCACCTGGCAGGCGTAGCTGTCGAGCAGGTCGAGCAGACCGACCTGGCCGTGCGGGTCTGGGCGTCCTCACGGGCCGGCCAGGCCAGGTGCCCCACCTGCGGTTACCTGTCGACCAGGGTGCACAGCCGCTACGAACGTAGCTTGGCCGACACCGCGCTCGGCAGCCGCCAGGTGGTGCTCAGGCTGCGGGTCCGTCGGTGGTTCTGCGGTAACCCCACCTGCCCAGCCCGCACCTTCGCCGAGCAGATCGCAGGCCTGACCTCGCCGTACGCCCGCCGCAGCCCGCTGGCGCGTGGGATATTGGAGGCGATCGGCCTGGCACTGGCGGGTCGCGCCGGAGCGCGGCTGGCGGGCGCGTTGGGGCTGCCGACCAGCCGCAGCACGCTGCTGCGGCTGGTCCGGGCGCTGCCAGATCCCGAGCCGGCTGGCGTGGCCGTGCTCGGCGTCGACGACTTCGCGCTGCGCCGCGGCCGCGTCTACGGCAGCGTGCTGGTCGACATGGCGACTCACCGCCCGGTCGATCTGCTGGCTGACCGGGAAGCCAGCACCTTCGCCAGGTGGCTGCGCGAGCACCCCGGCACGAAGGTAGTCTGCCGGGACCGGGCCGGCGCCTACGCCGATGGCGCTCGGCAGGGAGCGCCGGGGGCGATCCAGGTCGCCGACCGCTGGCATCTGTGGCACAACCTGGCCCTCCACGTGGAGAAGACCGTCGCCGCCCACCACCGCTGCCTGAACGCGACCGAGCCGACCAGCACTGCGCCGCTCAAGCAGCCACCGACCCACGACCCCGACCCTGGCCCTGCTATCCCCGACCCCGACCCTGGCCCTGCTGTCGACGTCGAGCAGGTCGCCAGCGACGCGGCCGCCGCCCGCGCCGACAGCAGGGCCATCGTCGTGCGTACCCGGCAGCGGTACGCGGCCGTGCAGGCGCTGGTCGCCCAGGGCAAGGGCATCAAGCCGATCATGCGGGAACTCGGCCTGGCCAAGGAGACGGTGCGCCGGTTCGTCCGCGCCCGCAGCGTCGAGGAGCTGCTGGCCACGCCGCGTGCGGGGCGGCCCAGCATCCTCGACGCGTTCACGCCCTACCTGCACCAGCGGTGGAACGACGGCTGCACGAGCGCCTCGCAGCTGTTCCGTGAGATCCGCGAGCAAGGCTACGCCGGCAGCCTGGGCACCGTGATCGCCTATGTGCGCCCCTTCCGCGTGGCCGGGGCGACCGCCGCCGCGGCCGGCGCAGCGCCGCCCGCCACGCCCGCACCACCCAAGGTCCGCCACGTCACCGCATGGCTGCTGCGTCATCCCGACAGCCTCGACGCCGACGAGCAGGTCAAGCTGAAGGAGGTGCTGGCCCGCTGCCAGCACCTGGAAGCCCTCGCCGGCCACGTCACCGGGTTCGCCGAGCTGCTGACCGGGCTGCACGGCGACCGCCTCGACGCCTGGATCGACCAGGTCGAGCGCGACGAACTGCCCCACCTGCGCTCGTTCACCGCCGGCCTGAAGCGCGATCACACCGCCGTGGTCAACGGCCTAACCTTGCCCTACAGCTCGGGCGCGGTCGAGGGCACCGTCAACCGCATCAAGATGCTCAAGCGCCAGATGTACGGCCGCGCCAACTTCGACCTGCTCCGCAAACGGGTCCTACTCGCATGAGGCTCACCGACCCGGGGCCAGTCCGATCACGGAATGTGGGCCAGAACCCGCGTCCTGGTCGCCGGTTGCCAGGGCGGCCGGCACCGTCCGCCTGGTGGCGAGCTGCGCGGCCGACCCGAGCACGTCGTCGGCCTCCAGCCCGTCGGGCACGGCCACGCACAGGCCGAGCAGCCCGAGCAGGCCGGGCAGCTCGTCGAGCAGCTCGACGAGGGCGTCCTCCTTGGGCGGGCGGGCCGCCTTGTACTGCGGGGCGCGCTGGCGCCGGACCGACCGGACCGGGTCGTCGAAGCCGACCACGCAGGCGGTGGGCCGGACCGTCCCGGCGATGCGGGCGAGCATGGCCACGACCCGCTCCAGGGCCGCGCCGGGGGGTGCCTCCGCCCCCCCGACCGCGTGGAAGGCACGGTGCGCGAGCCCGTTGCCGTCCACCGCGAGCAGGTTCGGGCCCGGGCGCCTGGGCGGGCGGCCCCGCCCGGTTCGCGGCGCGTCCCGGCGGCCGGCGCCAGGCTCCCCCTGCTCGGGCAGCAGGAACAGCCGGAGGTCGTCGGCGGCGGGCGCGGCAGCCATGCTCAAGACATACCCCGGGCGCTCGAGGCGCGCAAGGGACCGTAGGCCGGGGTCATGCAGGCCGGCTCCGGCCCGGGGGACCGGGGTCACGCAGGCCGCCGACGTGGTGGACCAGCAGCTGGTCCACCAGCTCCTCGGGGCGCTGGGGCCAGGGGAACGACGGCAGCGAGATGAGCAGCGAGGTGACCCCGTGGACCAGCGCCCAGAGCCCGAAGGCGACCACGAACGGGTCCTCGCGGCGGATCGCGCCCGCGTCCATGCAGCGCTGGACGGCCTCGACCAGGTGGCTGAAGGCGGCCGACTCCTGCACGGCATGCAGGGCGGCCTCCTCCGGCATCTCGTCGCCCCGGCCCATGAAGAGGATCCGGTAGGCCTCGGCGTTGTCGAGCCCGAACCGGACGTAGGCATGGCCGCGGAGCCTGAGCGAGTCGAGCGGGTCGCTGGAGCCGGCCGCGGCCTCCTCGCACGTCTCGTCGAGCTTGCGGAACTGCTCCTCGCAGACCGCCCAGAGCAGCTCGTCCTTGTCGGCGAAGTGCAGGTAGATGGAGGGCGTGGTAACGCCCACGGCCTTGGCGATGGCGCGGATGGAGACCGCCGACCCGTCGCCGGTCTCGAACAGCAGGCGGGTGGCGGCGTCCAGGATCTCGGCGCGCAGGCGCTCGCCCTCCCCCCGCCGCGCGCGGTGGCGGCGGGGGGAGGCGGCGCGCTGCGCGTCGGCGGCCATCAGGCCCTGACCGGCTCCGGGTCAGGGTGCGCATGCGGCGCCGGCTCGGCCGGACCGCCCTCGGACAGGCCGATCCGGTCGTGGAGGCGGCGCAGCGGGCGCGGCGCCCACCAGTTGGCCTGGCCGGCCAGGCGCATGAACGCGGGCACCAGCAGCGCCCGGATGAGGGTGGCGTCGACCACGACCGCGAGCGCGCTGCCGATCCCGAAGAGCTGGATGAAGCTGACCTGGGAGGTCGCGAAGGCGAGGAACACCACGGCGAGCACGGCGGCCGCGGCGGTCACGATGCGGCCGGTCCGCTCCAGCCCCAGGGCGACCGCGGCCACGGTGTCGCCGGTGCGGTCGTGCTCCTCCTTGATCCGGCTCAACAGGAACACCTCGTAGTCCATTGACAGCCCGAACGCGATGCAGAACAGCAGCACGGGCATGGAGGTGTCGATCGTACCGGTGGCGGTGAACCCGAGGAAGCCGGCCAGGTGCCCCTCCTGGAAGATCCAGACCATGGCGCCGTAGATGCCGGTGAGCGACAGCAGGTTGAGGACCAGCGCCTTGGCCGGGATGACGACGCTGCCGGTCATGAGGAACAGCACCACGAAGGTGACCAGCGCGATGACCGCGGCGGCGGCCGGCAGGTGGCCGAACAGCGCGGCCTTGGTGTCGACGAGCTGGGCGGCCGGGCCGGCGACCTTGACCGCGAAGGGCGCCGAGAGGCCACGGACCCGCTCGACCAGGGCCTCGCCCTCGGGGGAGTTGGTGTCGACCGAGGGGACAACCGAGAGCCAGGTGGCGGTCGCGGCGGCGAAGCGGCGGGAGGCGGGGCTGGGCCCGGCCACCCGCCGGCCGTGCGCGTAGGTGCCGGTCAGGGCGTCGACCCTGGCCACCCCGGGCAGGGCCGAGAGCTCGCCGGCGTAGCGGTCGATGTCGGCGGCGTGCCCGGCCGGCCCCTCGGCGCCGGTGGTGACCACCGAGAGTGCGGCGGCCTCGTTGGATTCGAAGTTGGCCCGGACGGCGTCCGACACCTGGCGGCTGGGGGCCGAGACGGGCAGGACCCGGTCGTCGGGCAGGCCGAAGCGGACGTTGAGGAACGGGGTGCCGAGCAGGACCAGGAAGGCGACGACGGCGAGGGCGACGGGCAGCGGGCGCCGCATCACCGTGACCGCGATCCGGTGCCAGAGGCCCGGGCCGGCGGCGCGCCGCCGCCGGCCGAGCGGGAGCCGGAAGCGGTCGATGCGGCGGCCGATGAGGGCGAGCAGGGCAGGCAGGACGATCAGGGCGCCCACCGCGGCCAGGGCGACGACCGCGATCCCGGCGTAGGCGAACGAGCGCAGGAAGTACAGCGGGAAGACCAGCAGGGCGAGCAGCGAGACGGCCACCGTGGCCGCGCCGAACAGCACCGTCCGGCCGGCCGTGCGCACGGTGACGACCAGGGCGTCGCCGGGCTCGCGGCCGGCACGCAGCTCCTCGCGGTAGCGGGAGACGATGAACAGGCTGTAGTCGATGCCGAGCCCCAGCCCGAGTGCGGTGGTCAGGTTCAGGGAGTAGATCGACACGTCGGTGAGGCCGGCCAGGACGCGCAGCACCAGCAGCGTGCCGACGATCGCGAGGCCGCCGACGGCGAGCGGCAGGGCGCCGGCCACGGCGCTTGCGAACACGACCACGAGCAGCAGCAGGGTGAGCGGGACCGAGATGGCCTCGGCCCTGGCCAGGTCCTCCTGGACCTGGGCGCCGATGTCGTGGCCGACCTGGAGCGAGCCGCCCACCTGGACCCTGGTGGCGGCGCCGTCGCGCCCGTAGGCGGCGGCCAGCTCCGCGATGCGCTCGTCCTGGGCCTGCTCGTCGCCGGTGACGCGACCGAGCACGAGCGCCTGGCGGCCGTCCCTGCTCCGCAGCGCGGGTGCGTCCAGGGTCCAGTAGGAGCCGACCTGGGTGAGGTCGGGCTCGGCGGCCAGCCGCTCGGTGAGGGCGCGGCCCTCGGCCGCGGCCGCCTCGCCGTCCACCGTCCCATGCTTGGCGGTGACCAGCAGCACCAGGTTCGGGTCGCCGGCGCCGAAGGTGTCGCGCAGCACCGCCGCCGCCCTGCTGGACTCGGCGCTGGGGTCGTCGAAGCCGCCGGACTTGAGGCTGGCCACCGCCCCGCCCCCGAAGACCCCGGCGGCGACCACGAAGGCCAGGGTCGCCGCGAGGACCAGGAGCCGCCGGCGGAGCAGGAACCGTGCGAGCCGTGCGAGCATGACACTCTCCTGACGCAGTTAGGTTAACTGGGTCAACTTAACTTCGTCAGACTCGATGCTGTCAAGCCCTGATGTGGGAGTCAGCTGGACACGGGGGCCGGCAGGCCGGCGACCACGGCGAGCAGCCGGTCCACCTCCTCCTCGGTGGTGTAGGGGGCCACGCCGGCCCGGACCAGGCCACCGGAGGCGGCCTGGCCGAGGCGCTCGACGACGGTCACCGCATAGAAGTTCCCGCTCCAGACGTAGACGCCCGCAGCGGCGAGCCTGGCCGCGGCCTCGTCGGGGTGGACGCCGTCGACCGTGAAGGAGACCGTGGGCGCGCGCTGGGCCTCGCCCACCTCGGGCCCGAAGCGGCGCACCCCGGGCAGCTCCCCGAGACCCTGCCAGAGCCGCTCCAGGAGCCGGCGCTCGCCGTCGTAGACCGTGGTCATGGCCGCCACCAGCCGCTCGCGCAGCTCCCCGTCAGCGGGAGTGGCGGGTGCCAGGCCGGCGACGAACTCCACCGCGGCGGTCACCCCGGCCAGGGCGGCATGGTTGAGGGTGCCGGTCTCCACCCGCTCGGGCGCCGCGTCACGCTGGGGCCGCACCCGGTCGGTGGGCAGGGCGTCCAGGGCGCCCGGCCGGGAGTAGAGCACGCCGACGTGGGGCCCGAAGAACTTGTAGGCCGAGCAGAACAGGAAGTCGGGGTCCAGCGCGGTCACGTCGACCACGCCGTGGGGCACCCAGTGGACCGCGTCCACGGCAAGCAGGGCGCCCACCTCACGGGTCCAGGCCCGGATGGTGGCCAGGTCGTTGACGGTCCCGGCCGCGTTGGAGGCGTACCCGGCCGCCACCAGGCGGGTCCGCTCGCCGACCAGGGCGCGGAACGCGTCCATGTCAAGGGTCGCGTCCGGGCGCACAGGGACGTGCCTGAGCACGGCGCCGCGCTCGGCCAGCACCCGCCAGGGGGTGACGTTGGCGTCGTGGTCGAGGTCGGTGACCACCACCTCGTCGCCGGGCCGCACACGGCGGGCGAGCGCGTGGGCGAGGGAGAAGGCGAGCGTGGTCATGTTCTGCCCGAACGAGATGGTGGCCGGGCTGGGCGCGCCGAGCAGCGCCGCCACCGCCGCCCTGGCGTCGGCGATCACCGCGTCGGTCTCGACGCTGGCCGCGAAGACGCCGTGGGCGTTGGCGTTGCTGCTCTGGTAGTAGCCGGTGACGGCCGCGATGACCCCGGCCGGCACCTGGGTGCCGCCGGGGCCGTCCAGGTAGGCGACCGGGCGGCCACCCACGACCCGCTCGAGGGACGGGAACTGGCTGCGGCAGCGGCTGAGGTCGGGCATGGGCGCTCCTCGCAGAGTCGGACGGTCCGCCAGGATCGTGCCAGAGATCGACGCCCGGCCCGGCCGATGCGACCGGGGCCGGTGCAGTGGGGTGGGGCGCGCTCAGCTACCCGGCCAGCGGCCCAGGGGGCTGTGCACCATGGGCACGCGGTGGTCGGGCAGGGCGGGGGCGGCCCCTGCCCGGCTCATGGCGGCCGGCTCGCCGGCGTCCTCCCGGGTGAGCTCGCCGGGGAGGGCGTCGGGGCCGGCTGGCTCGCTCACCACGCCCGCCGGCAGCAGCACCAGGGCGGTGACCCCCCCGTACCAGGAGTGGCGGAGCTGCACCCTGATTCCCTGGCGGGTGGCCAGGTGCCCCACGACGACGAAGCCGAGCATCTTGGCCAGGGCAAAGTCGGCGACGGGCGGGTCGCTCAGGCGCTGGTTGACCTTGACGAGCTCGTCGTCGGTCATGCCCACGCCCTGGTCCTCGATCTCGAGCAGGTACCTGCCGGGCGGCAGCGCCTGCCCGGCGAGCCGGACCTTGGTGCCCGGCGGCGAGAAGGAGATGGCGTTGTCGATCAGCTCGGCCAGCAGGTGGACCACGTCGGTGGCGGCCCGCCCGGCGACCTGGGTCTCCTGGAGTCTCGCGAGCTCGACCCGGTCCTGCTGCTCGACCTCGGCGGCGGCCGCGGCGACGACGTCGGCCAGGGCGATCGGTCCCCGCCAGCGGCGGTTGGACTCCGCCCCCGAGAGCAGGATGAGGTTCTCGGCGTTGCGGCGCATCCGGGTGGCCAGATGGTCCAGCTCGGTCAGGCCTTCGCGCAGCTCCCGGTTCGGCGCCTTCTGGTACAGCTCGCCGACCAGCTCGAGCTGGCGCGCGATCAGCCCCTGGCTGCGCCTGGCCAGGTTCAGGAACATGTCGCCGACGCCGCGCCGCAGCGCAGCCTCCTTGCCGGCGACCTGGACGGCGACGTGGTGGACGGCGTTGAACGACTCGGCCAGCTGCCCGATCTCGTCCCCGGAGCGGGTCTGGATGGGCGCGGCCGACTCGGTCGCCAGGTCGACGCTCTCCCCCTGCTGCAGGCGCCGCACGATGCCCGGCAGCTTCCGCTCGGCCACCTCGTCGGCGGCGTCGCGCAGCCTGCCGAGCGGCCGGATGAGGGACCTGGCGGTGGCCAGCGCGAGCACCAGCGCGAGCACGAGCGCGGCAGCGAGCAGGAAGCTGTAGAGCGCGGCGCGCCGGTCGGCGGCGGCCTTGATCCTCGAGCTGACCGAGAGCAGGTCGGCGCTCAGCCGCTGCTCGACGCTGCGGAGCAGGTCGAGCTGCACGGCCATGGCGGAGAACCAGGCCCGGGGGTCGGCGGCGATCTGCCGGTCGTTCTCGCTCTCCACAGCCAGCTCCCGCAGCTTGGTCACCCGCTCCACCTCAGGGCCGGCCAGGACGCGCTTGTACATCTCGTGCTGCTGCGGGGTGGCCGCGCTCTCGAACTGGGCCGTGTAGATGGCCTCGGCGGCCATGACCGAGGTGAGCTTGCCGTACTGGCCCGACCGGAACCGGTGCTGGGTGAAGACGTCGTTGAGCAGCCCGTGCTGGGCGTCGGTGAAGTCCTTGGCCCGGGACAGGGCGACCGAGGCGGTCACCGCCCGGAGCAGCTCGGCGTTGTCGCTCGTGGGCGCGAAGCTGCTGTTGATGTCGAGCAGGTCGTTGATCGTGTCGGTGTACTGGTCGAGCGCCTTGCCGGGCGTGTCGATCGGGCCGTGCCCCTGGTCGGGGTGCTCCTCTCCCTCCTCCTCGTGCTTCTCGATGCCGGGCTCGACCGCGAGGTCCTCGGGCGTGACCGGCCTGGTGTCGATCGCCCGGCGCTGGACCGGCAGGTTGCCGAGCTCGCGGAGGCCGTAGGCGACCCGCTCGGTCAGCCCGCGGTCGGTGGCGGGCAGGTCCAGCCGCCCGGCCGCGACCTTGCAGGCGGACGCGGCCAGGTCGACTGCCCGCCGCTTGGCGGCCAGCTCCGGGCCGCCCGACTCCCGGTTGCTGCTGAGATAGCTCGAGGACAGGCTCCGCTCACCCTGCAGCTCGTGCACCAGCGGCGCGAGGCTCCCGGCGAAGACCACGAATTCGTTTACCCGCGCTGCTCTTGCGCTCTCGGCAAGATTCGACCGGATCCCGACCAGGGCGAGGGTCGTCAAGACCAGCAGCGGAGCGATCAGGGTGGCGATGAGCTTGGTCCGGATCGGCGCGTTACGAAACATTTGCCACCTTTCGCTGTCGACCGGAATTGGGAAGCGACGCCGGCACGGCCCCGAGCCAGGGCGGCGCGGCCCGCCGCGCCCCTGGCGCGCGCTCCGAAGCCGGCGCTGACCTGGGCATCCATGGATGGCGACCGCGGTGCGCCAGACGCCTCGACGACGCATGGCCGCAGCACCGCGCCGAGAGGTTGGGGCGTCTGCTTCTTCATCGGCGTTCGGCCTGGCGCCCGTGCGGGCATGGGGGAGGAAACTCGCGGAAGCCTATCTTTCGCGCCATAGGGGCGCAACCATTCAGGCCGCCCGCCTGACGCGTCGGGTTTGCCCACGCAATTCAGGAATACCGGGCGTCGACGCCGGGACGCAGAATTCGGGACAGCCAAACGGGTCGGCGGTTGCGCGGTGCCGTCAGACCAGCGCGGCGACCCGTCGCTTGCGCTCGGCGTCGGTGACCGGGCGGGCGGTGGCGACCTCGTGCAGCCACCGGCCCTGCTCGATCCCGCGGTTGAACTGGCGCGTCGCCTCCTGCTCGATCCGGTGGGCGGCGAACATCGCCATGCCGGCACCACCCCCGACGGCCCCGACCAGCAGGGCGAGCAGTACGATCATCATCCTTGCTTCCCCCTCAGGACGTACCACTGCCTCAGGACGAAGGCGCCACGAGCGCCTCTGGACGAAGGCGCCACGAGCCCGACCTGGGATACGGGCCGCCCCCGGCCGGGGACCGAGGCTGGCACCAGCGCACGCACTAGTGCCGGGCCGTAGCGCCCGCGCCAGACCGGACCTGGCGGACGAACCGGCACGGGACTAGCCCGCTCCACGGGCCCGGCGGGCGCGCCGATGGTCCGAAGGGACGAAATCTTCCGCGGGCCCTCAGGCGCCGGCGGCGACCTCAGGCGCCGGCGGCGATCGTCTGCTCGACCTGGGCGCGCCGCTCCGCGTCGATGCCCTCGGCGATGCCCTCGTCGGAGGCCATCAGCTCCTCGACGTCGACCGCCTCGAACCCCAGGACGCCCATGTCGGTGAAGGCCGCGCGGACCTTCGGGCCGAACAGGCCGATGTCGCGCAGGGTCGGCACGATGCGGGTGAACAGCAGGGTGCGAAACTGCAGGAAGGTGCTCGACTCCTTGACGAAGCGGATGCTCTCCTCGGCGTCGAGGTCGAGGTTGCCCCAGACCTCCTCGGCCAGGAAGCGGTCGCGCATCAGGTAGCAGGCCTCCACGCAGAACTCCTCGCGCTCCTCGCGCTCCTTGGCGCCGAGCTCGCGGTAGTAGTCGCGCAGGGCCAGACGCCCGAACGCGACGTGGCGGGCCTCGTCCTGCATCACGTAGGCGTTGATCGCCTGCGCCAGCGGGTTGCGGGTGAGGTCGCGGATCAGCCCGAACGCGGCCAGGGCGAGCCCCTCGATCAGCACCTGCATGCCCAGGTAGGTCATGTCCCAGCGGCCGTCGGAGATGACGTCGTTGAGCAGGGCCTTCAGGTGGGGGTTGATGGGGTAGGCGAGCTGCAGCTTGGAGTGCAGGTAGCGGGAGTACGCCTCGACGTGGCGGGCCTCGTCCATGACCTGGGTGGCCGCGTAGAACTTCGAGTCGAGGTCGGGCACCGTCTGCACGATCTTCGAGGCGCAGATCAGCGCGCCCTGCTCGCCGTGGAGGAACTGCGAGAACTGCCAGGCCGTGACGTGGTGGCGGACCTGCGCGCGTCCCCGCTCGTCGAGCGCCTCCCAGGCCCGCGAGCCGAAGATGGGCACCGACTCGTCCGGGGTGAGCAGTGGGTTGTCAAGGTCGACGTCGAGCGACCAGTCGATCCGCTCGGCGGCGTCCCACTGCTTCTGCTTGCCCCGGTCGTACAGGCTGAGCAGCCGGTCGCGGCCCTCGTCGTACTCCCAGGAGAAGGCGGTGGTGCTGCCACCCGGGACCTGCCAGCCGGTCTGCTCGATGGGTAGGGTGTAGATGCGCGTCGAGCTCACGTCGCCTCCCAGGGTCTGCGGTGGGGTCTGCGGTCGCCACCACCATCAAGGGTACGAAGCGTTGTGACACGGCGTCTACCGCGCGGATCCTTCCCGGTCGCCGCCCCGAGCTACGTGCAGGGCTGCTGATGGCCAGGGCTCACCCCTTGCCGGTGAGCAGGCGGGTCACCTCGCGGTAGAGGTCGTCGGCGGCCGGCGGGGAGTCGGCGATGCAGGTCACGCCCACCTTGCCGAAGCCGCGCAGCGCGCCGAGCAGGTGCAGGGTCGCCCCTGTCCGGGTCGCGGGGTCGTAGGCGAGGCCGGCCTGACGCACCCGGGTCACTACCTGCGCCGGCCCGAGCCCGACCAGGTCGCGGGACTTGAGGTTGTCGCTGGCCACGTAGGCCTTGGCCCGGCCGGCCGCGACGAGCTGGCCGGTGGCTGGCTCGTAGCGGCCCTCGGTGACCAGCAGGGCCATCCAGAGCGGATGGGTGGTGCCGCCGATGCGCAGGTTGATCTCGCTCAGGTAGGTCTCGACCCCGGAAGGGCTGGGCGCGATGATGAAGTCGATGCCGAGCCAGCCGATGACGCCCCGGGCGGCGAGCACCTCGCCGACCCGCAGCGCCCAGCGCTGGATGTCGAGCCGGTAGGCGTCGTCGGCCGGGAAGCGGCAGCCGAGGTAGACCTGGCCGCCCGGGCCGCCGAGGAGCTGGCTGTGGGTGGAGACCAGCTCGACCTGGCCGCCGGGGGCGATCCGCAGCTGCACGCTCGGCGAGACCAGGCCCGGTGCCTGGATCAGCTCCTCGACGATCGCGCCGTCCGCCTCCACCTTGGCCGCGAACGACGGCCAGGACTCCTCGGCCGCGCCGAAGGTGGTCGGGCAGTCGACCAGGACCCCGCGCGGGTCGCGCAGGTCCACGATGGCGTTGCCCTGGCCGGAGAAGCCGTCGTTCAGCTTGACCACGACCGCCTCGGGCGGGGGCGGCGTGCGCGAGGCCAGGCGCCGCACCGCGCGCTCGACGTCGGCCAGCGAGCGCAGGTCCTCCCACCCGTCGATCATGGGGACGCCGGCCGCCCGGGCCGCGCGCCTGCTGCCGGTCTTCGACCCCAGGCGGACGAGGTCGGGATGGGGCCCGTAGATCGGCAGCCGGACCTGCTCGGCGAAGGTCCGCTCGAACGGGGTGACGTTGAACGGCAGCACGTACGCGTCCGGCCCGTCGCCGGCCAGCGACCGCACCCGGGCCAGGAGCCTCGGCCGCTCGAGCAGCTTGGCGGTGAGCGCGCGGGGGTCGGGGTCGCCGGCCCAGACCAGGTCGAGGCGCTCCCGGGCGCCGGCCGGGTCGGGCAGGAAGCTGAGGTAGTAGGCGATGATTGCCGGGTCGACCGGCTGCGAGGTCAGGTAGACGACGCGGAGCTGGGGGTTGCGCAGCAGCAGGAGCACGAACAGCATGCGCTCCTCGTAGTGCTGGATGCCGACGATCTTGCGCAGCTCCGACACCGGGAACGACAGCGACGGGAGCACCACGACCGTGCCCGCGTCGAGCAGGAACGGGTCGCTCCCCCACGTGCGCCCGGCAAAGCCAGCCTGGAGCTCCTCGAAGGTCGCCGGTCGTGCCCCGGTCGTCACCACGGTGGGCCGATCACGTCGCGCTCGTCCTTCCTGCGCGCACACCCGCGCACGTCGGTCCCGCGGCGTTGCCGGCGCCTGCGCCGGCGGTGGTCACGGCGCCAAGGACGCGCGGATGCACCCGGATTGTACTTGTTGTACCTGCACGGGCGATACGGGCCGCCGCCCGGCGCCCGCGGGCGGGGGGATACGGGGTGCGGCTGCCCGGCGCCCGCGGGCGGGGCGATACAGGGTGCTGCCCGGCGCCCGCGGGCGGGCGATACAGGGTGCGGCTACCCGGCGCCCGCGGGCGGGCGCCGGGCTGGAGTCATGACGAGGCCCGCACGCGGAGCTGGCGCTTCACCCGGGCCAGGATGGCCGTCATCCCCCGCAGGCGCAGGGGCGAGATGACCTCGTGCAGCCCCATCGTGGTCCAGAAGGCGTCCGGGGTGGCGAGCACCTCGCCGACCGTGGCGCCGTTCAGCCCCTCGGACAGGATGCCGGCAAAGCCCCTGGTGGTCGGCGCCTCCGGGGGCGCGTCGAACCAGAGGGTCACCGTCTGGTCGCCGGCCACCTCGCTGGCCACGAAGAACGGCGTCTGGCACTCGTGGACCTGCTCCATGGCGTCCCGGTGGCCCTCGAGGCAGTCGGGCAGCGGCGGGACGCGGCGCGAGTAGTCGAGCAGCGCCTCGAGGCGGAACTCCCGGGGCAGGTCGGCGAACTCCTCCACCACCTCCTGGAGGCGGGCCGGCACGGCGGCCTTGGTCATCCCTTCTCCGGGGACAGCCGCACCGGCTCGGCCGACCGCTCGATCGGCACCCGCACCGAGTTCCCCCACTCGACCCACGAGCCGTCGTAGTTGCGGACCTGCGGGAAGCCCAGGAGCTGGGAGAGCACGAACCAGGTGTGGCTGGACCGCTCCCCGATCCGGCAGTACGCGATCACGTCGTCGCCGTGGGCCAGGCCGAGCTCGCCCTCGTAGATCGCGCGGAGCTCCTCGGCGGTCTTGAACGTGCCGTCGTCGTTGGCAGCCCGCTTCCAGGGCACGTTGGCCGCGCCCGGGATGTGGCCGCCGCGTAGCGCGCCCTCCTGCGGGTAGTCGGGCATGGCGAGCAGCTCGCCGGAGTACTCGCCGGGCGAGCGGACGTCCACCAGCCGGCCCCCGGTGGCGACGTGGGCGAGGACGTCCTCGCGGAACGCGCGGATGGCCTTGTCGTCCCGGTCCACCACCGGGTACTCGGCGGGCGGGCGCTCGGGCACCTCGGTCGTGAGCGGCCGCCCCTCCTCGATCCACTTCTGCCTGCCGCCGTCCAGCAGCCGCACGTCGGCGTGCCCGAACAGGGTGGTCACCCACAGGGCGTACGCGGCCCACCAGTTGGACTTGTCGCCGTAGAAGACGATCGTGGTGTCCCTGGTGACCCCCTTGGACGACATCAGCCCGGCGAACCCCCGGCCGTCCACGTAGTCCCTGACGACCGGGTCGTTCAGGTCGTTGTGCCAGTCGATCTTGACCGCCCCGGGGATGTGGCCGGTCTCGTAGAGCAGCACGTCCTCGTCGGACTCGGCCACCACCAGCCCCGGGTCGTCCAGGTGGTCGGCCAGCCAGGCGGTGGTGACCAGCCGCTCCGGACGGAAATAGGCGCGCAGCTTCTCGGCGGGGTCGCGCTCCACCACAGGACGCATCGGCTCCTCCTCGGTCTCGGTGATCGGTCCCGGCGCAGCGGCTCGGGGCGGGGTCGGGTGAACCCCGCGCTCGCGCTGCCGATACATGTCACCGTACGCTCTCGTTCGGACCGCTGTAGCCCGAACGGGGGCCACCTGGCGGGAGGGGGGCTGATGGCGCACACGACGCTGCTGCCGTGCTCGCGCGCATCGCGTAGACGGCATCCCCCTTCCGCAGGTCGACAGGTCCGTTCCTGGAGCCGGAAGGTGCTGCCCAGCAGAATCGGGCATCTCGGCGCTCCGGCCGCCTCCTGGCCGGCGGCGCCCCGCTGCAGTCGAAGAGGTGGCGCATGGCCGCCGGGCTAGGAACCGTCACGCCGGATGGCACCACCGCCCCCGGCCGCCCCCGCCGGCGCTGGGGCCGCTGGGTCGCTCTGGCGATGCTGCTCGCGGTCGCGGGCGCCGTCGCGGCCGGTGCCTGGCTCGCGCTCGGCCTCACCCGCGCCGCCCGGGACGTCAAGACGTCGGCCACGGCCGCCCGCGCCGACCTCAAGCGTGCCAGCCGGGCGCTCAGGGCCGGCGACGACGCCGGGGCGCGGCGGGCCGTGCAGGCGGCCCGGACCGAGCTGCGCCGGGCCGACGCCGCCGCGGCGCGCACGCCCGTGCGCATCGCCGGGCGCCTGCCCGTGGCCGCCTCGCCAGTGGCCGACCTCGGCCACCTGCTGGCCGCCGGGCACGTGCTGGTCGGCACCGCCGACCGCGCCCTGGGCGTCCAGGCACGGGTCACCGGCGACAAGGCCACACTGTTCCGCAACGGGCGCGTCGACCTGGCCACCGCGGCCCGGGCCGTCACCGACACCACGGCGATCCTCGGCGACCTCGACCGGGCCAGGGCCGAGCTGCGCCAGGTGCGCGGGGGGCGGTTCGCCCCGGGCGCCGCCCAGGCCCGCGACGCCACCCTCCGGGAGGTCGACGACCTCGACCGGCAGGTCCGCCCGCTGGTCACCGTGCTCCGGGCGCTCCCGCCCGCGGTCGGTGCCGACGGCCCTCGCACCTACCTGGTGGCGGTCATGAACTCGGCGGAGCTGAAGGCGATGGGCGGGGCGCCGCTCGCGGTCGCGCTGGTCCGGTTCGAGCTCGGCAAGGTCTCGATCCTGCGGCGCGGCGAGGCCACCGAGCAGCGGCTCAACCTCGGCGTGAGCTGGCCCTACCTGCCCGGCGACCCGTGGCACCCGCCCGGCTCGGTGTCGAGGTTCACCAGCTCCGGCCTGTCTCCCCACTTCCCCACCTCCGGGGAGGAGATGCTCCGCGCCTACCAGGCCATCACCGGGACCCGCGGCGACGGGGTGATCGCCATGGACCCGACCGCGTTCGCCAAGCTCCTGCGTGTCACCGGGCCGGTCAGCGCGCCTGGCTACGGCTCGGTGAGCGGCAAGAAGCTGGTGCGGCTCCTGCTCGCCGACAGCTACCAGCGCATCCCCGACAAGGAGGCGCGCCACCGGGTCAACGAGGCCCTCATGGACGCGATGCTGGGTCGCATCCTCACCGGCGGCAAGCTCCTCGGCCAGGTCGAGGCCCTCGGGGAGGCGGCCAAGGGCAGGCACGTGCAGCTCTACTTCCGGGACGCCGGGCTGCAGCGCACCACCCTCGCCCACGGTCTCGGGGGCGACCTGTCGCCCGCCCCCCAGGACTACCTCGCCGTCTACACCCAGAACGGCAACGCCAGCAAGGTCGACTTCTACCAGCGGCGCTCGATCGAGCAGGTGGTGCGTCTGGCACCCGACGGGTCGGCCCGGGTGACCCGGACTGTCCGCCTGGTGAACGCCACCCCGGCGGGCGCACCGGCCGGGGAGCGGAGCGGGTACTTCACCAGCTGGGGCCGGCCCGGCGTGATCGCCTACCTGCCCGACCGGGCCACCGCCGTCTCGGCCCGGGTCGACGGCAAGCAGGCCGGCTGGGCGCCGTTCCGCGAGCTCGGCCGCCAGGTCGTCCGCCTCCTGGTGTCCATGCCGCCCGGCTCGACCCGCACCGTCACGGTCGAGTACCGGCTGCCCAGGGCGGCCGTGCGCGATGGTGCCGGCCTGCGGTACGCGCTCGCGGCCGACACCCAGCCGATCGTCAACCCGGCCTCCCTGCGGGTGGTGGTGGTGCCCCCGCCGGGGTTCGGCGCGCCGCCCCAGCCCGGCTGGAAGGCCGAGAAGGGCACCCTGGTCGCCACGCGCCCGTTCACCAGCGACCAGGCCCTCACCCTCCGCCTGCAGCACTGAACCCGCTGCCCACGAGCGCCGCCTGCCACAGCCGTTCCAGCACCGGGCGGCAGCGGTCGGGTCGAGCGCGCGGAGCGTCACGGCCTCCATGCCGGTGACGGTCGCAGCCCGCTGGCACGACGTGCGAGCATGGCGCCTGGCGCGGGCCGCGGCCTCTCGCCGGTGCAGGGAGAGCGCCGGGCCGGCCGTAGTGCCGTCAGCGGGAGGGGGCGGCGGTCGACCCGTCCTGGACCGGCAGCACCACCCGCATCGTGGTGCCGCCACCCAGCCGCCGCTCGGCGGTGATCTGACCGCCGTGGGCCTCCACGAGGCTCCTCGCGATGGCCAGGCCGAGCCCGGCGCCCCCCGAGTTGGCCGACTTCACGAACCGGTCGAACACGTGCGGGAGGTCCCACGCGTCGATGCCCGGGCCCGTGTCCGAGACCGCGAGGGACACCCCGGCCGCTGCCGGCTCCACCGTGACGGCGACCGAGCCGCCCCGCGGGGTGTGGCGGACGGCGTTGGACAGCAGGTTCGCGAGCACCTCCCCGATCCGCACGGGGTCGACGTCCAGCTCGGGCAGGCCGGGAGCGGCGCGCCAGTCGAGCGTCACCCCGGCCGTGTCGGCCCGGACCCGGAACGCCGCCACCGCGTCCTCCACCAGCGACACCGGGTCCACGCGCTCGGGGTGAAGCCGGAGCATCCCCACCTCGGCCGTGGAGAGCGTCTGCAGGTCCTCGAGCAGCCGTGCCATCACCGCGGTCTCCTCCAGGATCGGCCCGAGGTGCGCCGCGTCGGCCGGGTACACCCCGTCGAGCATCCCCTCGACGTTGCCGCGGATCACCGAGAGCGGCGTGCGCAGCTCGTGCGCGACGTCGGCGAGCAGGCTCCGGCGCTGCGCCTCGTGAGCCTCCAGGCGCTCGGCCATCTGGTTGAACGAGCGGGCCAGGCGGCGCACCTCGCTGGGGCCTCGCGCCTCCACCCGCGCCTCGTAGTCGCCCCCGGCGACGCGGTCGGCGGCCTCCATGACGTCGCCGATGGGCGCGGCCATGCGCCGCACCGCGCGCCCAGCCACGAGCACCGCCACCAGCACGCCCACGCCGAGGACCGGGAGGGGGACCAGCGGCGGGCCGCCTCGCGGCCCGCCCGCCCCACCGAAGCCACCCGAGAGCAGCCTGACCGCGATCCCGCTGGCCACGAAGGTCAGCCCGAGGAACAGCGCGAACAGGATCCCCACGCGCCGGGGGAAGCCCCGGCGCCTCCCACCCCACCCGCCCGGCCCGCCTGGCCCCTCCGGCGCGCCTTGCCCACCCCACCCGCCCGGCGCGCCGGGCCCGCCCCACCCGCGTGGCCCGCCTGGCCCGCGCGGCGGGAACGGCTCGTTCTCCGGCCACCACGGGGGGCGTGGCCCGGGGCCGCGCCGGCGGTCAGGCATCGGCGAACCGGTACCCGACGCCGTGGACGGTGAGCAGGTAGCGGGGCCGGCCCGGGGCCGGCTCGAGCTTCTTGCGGATGTTCTTGACGTGCGCGTCAACGGCCCGCTCGTAGGACTCGAACGCCACGCCGTGGACGGCGTCGAGGAGCTGGCCACGAGTGAAGACACGACCCGGCTCGCGCGCCAGCGCCGCCAGGAGCTGGAACTCGGTCGGGGTCAGCTCGACCGGCCGTCCACCGACCGAGACGCGCATGCGGGCGACGTCCACCTCGACATCCGCTACGCGGAGCACCTCAGGCCCGCCGGTCCGCGCAGTCTCGGTCCGCCGCAACACGGCACGGACCCGCGCGACCAGCTCCTTGGGGCCGAACGGCTTCACCACGTAGTCGTCCGCGCCGAGCTCGAGGCCGACGACCCGGTCGGTCTCGTCGCCACGCGCGGTGAGCATCACGATCGGCACGTCCGACGTCCGCCGCAGCGTGCGGGCGACGTCGAGCCCGTCCCGCCCGGGCAGGCCGAGGTCGAGCACGACGAGGTCAGGCCTGGAACGGCGTGCGTTGGCCAGCGCGGCGTCGCCGTCGCCGGCCACGAGCACCTGGAACCCGGCGTGCTCGAGGTAGTCGCGCACGAGCCGCGCGATCTTCGCGTCGTCCTCGACGACCAGGATCAGCTTCACCGTCTACCTCCGGTCCTCCCGCAGCCTGACGAGCCAACGGGGCGGAGGCAAGCCTCCGCCCCGTGCCCGCGGCCATGCCGGCGCCTCACGTGCCGGCCGGCTCGCCCCTGACTGTGGCCTGCTCGCCCCTGGCAGGCGGCTGCTCGCCGGCCTGCTCGTGCTGGCGGCGGTGCCACTCATCGAACGCGGTCGGCCCGCCCGGCCCCCACGGGCCAGGCCCGCCGTTGCGGGGGCCGTACCAGGGGCCGCCCCACCGCCCGCGCCACAGGACCCCCCGAGCCAGCAGGAAGATCCCGAACACCAGCAGCGGGAACAGGATGAGCCCGAACGGGAAGAACCCGAAGCCGGGTCCGTAGCCCCAGCCCCGGCCGACCACCCGCACCACCTCGACGTTGTCGCCGCTGCGGACCAGCTCCCGGGAGACTCCCTCGGAGACGCCCAGGTTGTAGGCGCCGACCCCGATCCCGACGGCTGCCAGGACCGCGAGGAGCACCAACCCCATACCGATCGCCCGTCGCATCTCGTCCTCCTTCTTGTGACCTTGACGGGTTCCTTCTTCCAGAACCGATGGTGCCTGGGCGGTGTGAAGGAGCTGTGAACGCGGTGCGGAGGCCGATCGGAGGAACCGTTCGGAGGAACCGTCCACCCGTGGCCGGCCTGTGGGTGCGCTAGAGTCAGTCGCCGGTGGGCTGACGCCGGTGCCTTCGGCCCTCACTTCGCGGCGGGCTGCTGGACCCGGATGCGCTCCACGCGCGGGGCCGCCAGCATGGCCGTCCTGCCGTCCGAGGTGGCCGAGTACGGATGCGCTCCACGCGCGGGCGCAGCGGACGTGGTCGCTGGTGGCCAGCGGCGCGCCCGTGGTGACAGCCGGGAGCGGCGCGCCCGTGGCGACAGCCGGGAAGCGAGGCGCGCGTGGAGAACACCTGTGGGTCGGCAGCAGCGCGCCAGCCTTCGCGGCTGCGCCTGTTCGACGCGCACCTGCACATCGTCGACCCGCGGTTCCCGCTCACACCCAACCAGGGCTTCGTCCCCGAGCCGTTCACCGTCGCCAGCTACCGCGCGCGCACCGGCACGATCCACGTCGACGCGCCCGTCGGCGTCGCCGGCACCGCCAGCGGCGTGCCCGTGGAGGTGACCGGCGGCGCGGTCGTGTCCGGGTCGTTCCAGGGGTTCGACGACGCCTACCTGCGCGACGCGCTGGCCCGGCTCGGACGCGCCTTCGTCGGCGTCGCCCAGCTTCCGGCCGTCACCGCTGACGGGCGGATCCTGGCGCTCCACGCCGCGGGTGTGCGCGCGGTGCGGTTCAACCTGCGCCGCGGCGGCGGCGAGGCGCTCGAGCACTTGGAGGCACTCGCGCACCGGGTCCACGACCTGGCCGGCTGGCACGTCGAGCTGTACGTCGGCGGCGCCGACCTGGCCGGCCTGGAGGCACGGCTCGCACGCCTGCCGCAGGTCGTCGTCGACCATCTAGGGCTGCCCGACGAGCGCTGCGGCGGCCTCGACGGCGAGGGGTTTGCGGCGCTGCTGCGCCTGGTCGAGGGCGGCGCGAAGGTCAAGGCGACCGGCTTCGGCCGGCAGGCCTCCACCGTGGACGTCGCCGAGGCGCTGCGGCGCATCGCCCGGGTCGATCCCGGTGCCCTGCTGTTCGGCACCGACCTGCCCTCGACCCGCACGCCGCGGCCGTTCACCGACGCCGATGTCGCGCTGGCGCGCGACACCCTCGAGGCCGCCTTCGGCGAGGACGCGGTCCGGCGGGCGTTGCACGACAACGCCGTGGCCCTCTACCGTCCTGTCAGCACCGCAGCGTGAGCAGTGCCGCGTCCGGCTGCACCGCCATGCAGCGGCTGTAGAGCGCGGCGGCGAGCCCGTCGAAGCCGCCGAACGGGTCTTGGGTCGGCCCGCGGACGTGGTCGTGTACGGCCAGGAAAGCCAGCGGCCGGTGTCGGCCGCCTAGGAGCTGATCCGCCGCCGCGAACTGGCCCGCTGACCACGCCGGGTGGGCTCACGGCCCCGGGTAGGAGGCGGCGACCCGCTTGGGCACGACCATGCGCCACGCCTCCACGACAAGCTCCCGCATCTCCGCCTCGTCGATCGCGTCCAGCCACACCCGCACCCAGTTGTACCGCTCATCCGAGGCGACCGGCATGTGGAACTTCTCCGGCTCGCTGGCCACGAGCGCCGCCCGCTCCTCCTTGGGAAACGCGAACCCCATCGACGCCTCATCCGGCGAGATCGAGACGAAGACGAGCCTGCCGACCCGGAACTTGACGTGGTCTCGTATCAGCCGCTCCTCGCTGCGCGGCAGCGAGCCAGCCAACCGCCGCACGTCCTCGGCCGTGACCATCCCCCACAACACCTCCTCAGGATCGGCTCCCCAGACCCCGTCTCATTTCGGCGAGGATCGCCTCCGTAGCCGCAGGGAACGCCGTGCGCGGTGCGAACTGTCCTGGCATGAATACCGCGACATGCAGCAACGCTACCGCGCCCCACCGACGGTCCCAGCCACGCCCGGCGAGCTTGCATCAGATGCAACAGAAATCCGACCACGAGGAGAGGCGGGGCACCGACATTTCTTCGGCAACCCGCTTCTGACCAGGCGATTCCTGCTGGGCAGTGCCTGATTTGCTGGGGCAGAGCATGTATTCGAGCCCTGCGTTATTCCGGTCCAGATCTCGTCCAGTCGTCGTCTGGAGCGGGTGCGGGCGGTGGCCGGGCGGTGATCGTTCCAGCCCGTCGCAGCGCGCGTGCAAGCGCGATGACCGCTCGTTCGACCTCGTCTTCGTGAACCCGCCCGTAGCCGATCACCAAGCCGCCTCGGTCCGACGCAGTGGGCTGGAGCCGATAGGTGGACAGGGGAATGATGCGCACCCCGTCGCGCTCTGCCTCACAGGCGACCGCTCGGTCGTCGACACCCGGTGGTAAGCGGAGCAGCACGTGCATGCCGGCAGCGACGCCCTGTACGGCGAGGCCGGGCAGCTTCGCGTTGAGCGCCGCGAGAAGGCGGTCGCGCCGCCGGTGGTAGATCGCGCGTGCGCGCCGGACATGGCGGTCATAATCGCCGCGCCTGATGAACCGTGCGAGCGCCATCTGGTCGATAGGAGGCGAGCAGACGTCCAGCAAATGCTTGATCCGCACGGCCTCGCCGGCAAGCTCGGCCGGGACGGCCAGCCAGCCCAGGCGCAGAGCTGGAGCGAGGGACTTCGAGGTCGTCCCGAGATAGGCGACCCGCTCGGGGTCCAGGCCCTGCAGGGCGCGGACCGGTCGTCGGTCGTAGCGGAACTCGGCGTCGTAATCATCCTCGATCACGAGCGCGCGCCGCTGGTTCGCCCATTCGAGCAGTGCGCGGCGGCGTCCGCCACTGAGGACGGCGCCGGTGGGGAACTGGTGCGCGGGCGTGACGAGGACCGCGTCGGCGCGCAGGCCGTCGACGACGAGCCCCTCGGCGTCGGTGCGCTGCCCGACCACCTTGAGCCCGTGCGCGCGGATTCGCTGGGGTTGGCTGTCGAGCGACGGATCCTCGACGGCGATCCGGCGGGCACCGCGTACCGCCAGCACGCGCGCGAGGAGATCGATTCCCTGCGCGGCGCCTTGGACGACGAGAATCCGGGCCGGGTCGGTGACGATGCCTCGCGTCCGTCCGAGATGGTCGGCGAGCATCTCCCTGAGCTCGCGCTCACCCCGCGGGTCGCCGTAGTCGAAGGCGGCCGAAGGCGCGGTCCGCGCGACCTCGAGCAGCGCCGAGGTCCACTGTCGGATCGGGAACAGCTTCACGTCCGGCGTTGTCGAGACGAGATCGTAGCGCGGCGCCTTCAGCGCTGGCTCGAGCGGCTCGGCAGATCGCCTCGGCCGGGCGATCCGGGCGACGACTGGCGTCGCCTTGGTCCTGCTGACCAGGAACCCCTGCGCCTCGAGCTGGCTGTACGCCTCGGTCGTGACGCCGCGCGAGACGCCGAGCTCGGCTGCGAGCGCGCGTGACGATGGCAGCCGAACCCCCGGCCGCAACACCCCGCCGAGAATGGCCTCCCGCAGGATCCGTTCAACCGCGGCGCGCAACGTCTCCCGCGGACTGCGGTCGAGACGCAGCCAACTGGCCTCACCAATGTTCACTGTACTGGATCTTCTCACGAGTCCAGTTGGCGGCGAGACTCGATGGTGTCGAGGGCGGCAGCCCGCAGTGCGCCCGCCGAACCCTCACACCTCGACAAGGAGGCAGTGCATGAACGAGACGCAAGCCGCCGACGACGGGCGCCGGGACTTCGACTTCTGGTACGGGCGCTGGCGTCTCCACAACAGGAAGCTCGCCAACGTGCTGGACAGGGAATGCACCGAGTGGGTGGAGTTCGAGGCCACCGCACACGCGTATCCGATCCTCGGTGGGCTCGGCAACATCGACAGCTTCTCGGCAGCGGCCCTCCCCCCTGGCGGCCAGCCGTTCGAGGGGATGTCGCTGCGGCTGTTCGACCCCGAGACCCGGTTGTGGCGGATCTGGTGGGCCTCCACCACGCGCCCCGGCCACCTGGACCCGCCGGTAGTTGGCCGCTTCACCAACGGGCACGGCCAGTTCCTCTGCGATGACGTGCTGAACGGGCAGCCCGTCAAGGTCCGCTTCGACTGGAAGGACATCACCGCCACCTCGGCACGCTGGGAGCAGGCGTTCTCGTACGACGACGGCCAAAGCTGGCAGACCAACTGGATCGTGACCATGACCCGAGTGGAGTAGCGGAGGCCCGACCGAGCAGCTTGCCCAGGAAGGAGAACCCGCTCCAAGAGCACCACGCGCTGTGAACAAGCAACGAGGGGGAGCCAAAGTCGCCGGCTCCCCCTCCGTTCAGGGTCTTCACGGCGCCCATGGTCTCGTCCCGGCTGCTCATGGCTGGTCCTCCAGGACGTCGTGGCCGGTCAGGTGTCGGACTTGCCGATGCGGTTGCGCACGGCTGAGCGGTCGATGCCCAGCTTTGCCATCAGCTCCGCCGCAGGGTCCGGCTGCTCGCATGCCAGCAGGGCCATCAGCATGTGGTCCGCTGTGACGTGCCGACGGGTCTTCGCGCTCGTCGCCTCCCTGATGCCGCGTTGGAGGACCGACCGGGCGGCAGAGGTCAAGGGCGCGCGCTTGCGCGAGGGGACCAGGCTTGAGGGCCGAAGACCTCCGACGTCGATGCCGACCGCGGCCAGAGCCGCTTGATCGAGGGCGTCCAAGGCCGCGCGCGCGGCCTCCAGGTCGACGCCGAGTGCCCGGGCCGGGACGGAGTTGGGGTCATGCAGCAGGCCGAGGAGCAGGTGCTCGGTGCTAATGCGCCTGTCGCCACGTCGCCGGACTTCCTCAAGAGCCGACCTGAGCGCCACTGCCCGAGGATCTCTCGCCAATCGTTCGAACACCGGAACTCTCACCTTCCATACTTCGCGTGCACCGACTGCCGTGACACGCCCAGGGCATCCCCGATCTGCTCCCAGGACCATCCCTGCTGCCTGGCGAGCGCGACGGCGGTCGCCTCGACCTGCTCGGCCAGCCGATGCAGCGCACCCACCGCCCGCAGCCCGACGGCAGGGTCGTTGGACCTGATGCGTTCTGCGAGATCTCCTGTTTCCATGCGTGTCAGCCTAGACTGACAGCCGCGCCGTTGTCAACCCAGACTGACAGCCTGCGGAGGGGTGTTGCGGTGTCGGGCGCCGATCCGGTGTTCCCATGCGGGCCCTCAACTGATCAGGGTCCGGGTAGTAGCGGGCCTGATCCACGCCGGACAGCTGTTGACCGTCCTGCACATCAGTTCGGTGGATTCAGGCTCTCAGCTGCGTTTGATGCAGCCAACCCCTGCGCTCATCAGCTCAGAGATGCCGAGAGGGGCGCCAGCAGGCTGCCGGCGACCCCTCTCCACCTGCTCCTTCACGCTTCCTCACGTCAGACGAATTGTTGCAGCAGATGTAATTCCGCTCGTTTAGCTGCAGCCGCTGGTCGTCCCGCAGGACTCGCAGACGAAGCAGGAGCCGGCCGGCCGCATCCGCACCCCGCAGGTCGAGCAGAACGGCGCGTCGACCGCTGCCGTCCCCGGGGTGAACGCGAGCCCGCTCGCCACAGCCGGGGCAGCCGATGTGGGCCCTGGCGGCTTGGGCGCCGGTGGCTGCGCCGCGCGCGCCTCGGCCACGCCCTGCGCGGGTGCCTGGGCCGGGGCGGGTGGCGCGGTTGGTGTGGTCGCGTCTGTGCCGTTCAGGGCGGCGGTGCGCTCCGCCGTGGTCCGGATGCCGAGCGCGTGCCGGGTCTCGGTGTCCAGGTAGTCGATGGCCAGGCGGCGGGCCAGGTAGTCGACCAGGCTCTGGGCGATGCGGACGTCGGGGTCGTCGGTCATGCCGTTGGGCTCGAAGATCATGTTGGTGAACTTCGCCACCAAGGCCTCGAGCGGCACCCCGTACTGCAGGCCGACGCTCACCGCGATCGCGAAGGCGTCCATGACCCCCGACAGGGTCGAGCCCTGCTTGGACACCTTGACGAAGATCTCGCCGAGGCCATCGTCCGGGTAGCACCCGGCGGTCAGGTAGCCCTCGATGTCCCCGACCCGGAACGAGGTCGTCTTGGACGGGCGCGACTTGGGTAGGCGCCGCCGGACGGGCGCGTGGTCGACCTCGATCACAGCGCCGGTGTCGGTGGTCACCTTCCTGTCGGCCGACAGCGGCTGCCCCACCTTGCAGTTGTCCCGGTAGATGGCGAGCGCCTTGAGCCCAAGCTTCCACCCCTCGACGTAGACCTGCTCCACGTCTTCGACCGTGGCCGATTCGGGAAGATTAGCGGTCTTTGAGATCGCGCCGCTGATCAGCGGCTGGGCGGCCGCCATCATGCGGATGTGGCCCATGTAGTGGATGGGCGAGTCGCCCATGGCGCAGTCGAAGACCGGGTAATGCTCCTCGCGCAGGGCGGGCGCCCCTTTCACGGAGTTATGCTCGGCGATGTACTCCACGACGGCCTGGACGTGCTCCTCGGCATAGCCCAGTTTGCGCAGCGCCCGCGGCACCGTCTGGTTGACGATCGACATCGAGCCGCCACCCACCAGCTTCTTGGTCTTCACCAGCGCCAGGTCCGGCTCGATCCCGGTCGTGTCACAGTCCATGAGAAAGGAAATAGTGCCAGTCGGGGCGAGTACACTCGCCTGCGCATTTCTGAACCCGAATTCCTCGCCGAACTGCAGCGCGTCGTCCCAGGACTGGCGGGCGGCCTCGAGCAGGTCCGGCTGCACCAGGTCCGCGTCGATGTCGTCGACCGCCCGGCGGTGCTTGGCGATTACGCCCAGCATCGGCTCACGGTTCTTGGCGTAGCCGGCGAACGGCCCCACCACCTGCGCGACCCGGGCGCTGGTGCGGTAGCTCTGCCCGGTCAGCAACGCGGTGATCGCGCCTGTCCAGGCCCGGCCCGCGTCGGAGTCGTAGGGCAGGCCCTGGGTCATCAGCAGCGCTCCCAGGTTCGCGTACCCGATGCCGAGCTGGCGGTAGTCGACCGCGTTCTTCGCGATCCGCTCGGTCGGGTAGGAGGAGTTGCCGACGATGATCTCCTGCGCGAGAAAGACGATGTCGATCGCGTGCCGGTAGGCGTCCACGTCGAACACGTCGTCGTCCCGGAGGAACTTCATCAAATTAAGGCTCGCCAAATTGCAAGCCGAATTGTCCAGGTGCATGTACTCCGAACAGTTGGCGACAATAAACCCTTGAACAATATACGAATGGTTTCGCGGCTCCGCAAGATTGTAAGTGACCGCAACCCCGTCGTCCTCACGGCTAATCAGCGTAGTCGTTCCCTTTGCGTGACACTTCTCGGCAACGGCGAGCTGCTTCAGCCGAGCTGCCTTGCTCGGCAGGTCGAACCCAACTAGAGCGACGAAGCGGTCGATGCCGTGCCCGCCGATGCGGAGGTCATAGCCCGGAGACGAGTCATATGCACGCTCGGCACCAGCTCGGGTCGTGTAGGTGAACTTGCCCTTGCTACCCGGGTCGTTGGCGTAGACACGGCTCGTGATTCCAAGTGACGACAGCAGCGCCTGAACTGAACGCAGGAGGCCGATCGACCGGCTGCCGAGGCCCACGTATCGCGTCGTCTTCCCGTTCACCACAGTCCCGTCGGCGTCGAACAGCCCGCGGAGGAAGGCAGTAATAGCCTCCTCCGGTGCCTGGAGGATCGACCAGGGTACGTCCTTCTCGGCCGCCTTCACCCGCTTCAGGCCGAGCGCCTCGAAGAAGAGGGTGAGCGCCCGGCGCGACAGGCGGAGCTGCACGGTACCGTTGGCCTGTACGCTGGCCTTGGGAGCGCGACCGCAATTCAGCTCTGCGAACACGCGCTGATGCCTCGGCAGAATGGCCTCGCGGTCCTCGGCCGAGCCGTAGATTGCCGAAATCACGTCGCCGCTGAAGGCGCCATCGCCAACAAGCCAGCCGAGCAGGTGGGCGAAGTCGGGCTCCCACTTCTCGGGCAGCGACATCGGAGAGGCGTGGTCGCCCTTGGAAGCGTAGGCGGCGACATCGGTCGGGACGGGCAACCGCCGCTCGGCCGACGTGGCGGGCGTCTCCTGGTCGAGCAGCCGGACCCGGTCGGTCGCCTCAAGGTCCTGGGCGGCGACCCAGCCGCGATTGGCCGTCCAAAAGCGGTGGTTGGGCGTGCAGCGGACCTCGGCGCCGTTCGAGAAGTGCAGACGCACCACCGGGTTGGTCCCAGTAATCATGACGGCGTCGTGCGAGCTGAGCGTCACTGTCTCGGCAGGGGCGTCTGGGTTGGTGGCGTCGTGGGTGTAGATCCCGAAGGTCTCACCCTCGACAGCCCGACGGGCCAGCTCGTCGAAGCGGATCAGCCCCTTGTCGGTGTGCACGAGCGTCTCGCCCGTGAAGCAGGGGTTAGATGCATTGATTCGGCCCGACTCAGGCGTCGTGTGCCAGACGTTGATCGTGGTGTCGTACTGCATGCCCGGGTCGGCGCACTCCCAGGCGGCCTGGGCGATGTCGCGCATGAGGTCGCGGGCCCGGACGGTCTCGACGGTGCGCCCGTCGAGCACGGCGCGCAGGTCGAACGAGGCGTCGGCCTCATAGGCGCGCATGAAGTCGTCGGTGACCCGGACCGAGTTGTTGGCGTTCTGGTACTGGATGCTGATCGAGTCGCGGCCGTCGAGGTCCATGTCGAAGCCGGCGTCGCGCAGCGCCCGGGCCTTGTGCTCCTCGCGCGCCTTGCACCAGATGAAGTCACGCACGTCGGGATGGTCGACGTTCAAGATGACCATTTTGGCCGCCCGACGGGTCTTTCCGCCCGAGTTGTGCGTCACGACGTTATGGACGAGGTACTCGTGCACGTCCTCGACGGTGAGGTCGAACGTCGGCCCCTCTGCGGCAGGCTCGACGGTCACAGGCGCGTACATCTCGTCGCCCAACGCGAACCGGACCAGGGAGGACGACGAGAGCTCCTGGGGGAAGGCATTCAGCAGGGCGCGGGCTCGGAGGAGGCTCATGCTCCGGCGACTGGCGTACCGGGCGTAGGGCGCAAGCGCGCGCCTGAGAGCGCCCGTCGACCGCTGCCACAGCACATCCAACTCGTCGCCGACGTGGGGCAGGATCCAGGCGAGCTCGTATGGGCTGCGAGCCTTCCGCGCCACGGCGGCCTCGAGGAGTCGCGACTTGCGCTCGGAGAGGAAGCCGACGAGCTTTGCGAAGCGGCGGACCCCCAGGCCTCCAGCGACCCGCACGGTATGCACCGGGTTGCGACCGTACGCCGCCACCCGGTCGTTGATGACACCCACCTGGGACGGGATCCCGATCGACAGCAGGAGGCGGTGAAGATCTCTAGCGAACTCCGCGCTGACCGTCGAGACGATCGGGTAGCCGTTGCCGACATGGCCATCCGCCTCGAAGACGCCGGCCAGGAACGCTGCACGCACCGCAGGAGGGGAGGACTTGACCAGGCTCGGGACGCGAAGCTCCGCGGCCTTGCCCTTCCGGAGTCCGTTGACCTCGAGAAACCGGATCACCTGGGAGGAGCAGAACCGGACCGACGCCGACGCATCGGCCTTGTCGAGGTGTCGGTCGATGAAGAAGTGCGCCTGCTCCCCGAAGATCGTCCTCGTCAGGGCCGTGTAGCGGGCGACGAGCTCGGGGTCTCCGTCGCCAAGCTGCATCGCGATGAACTTGGTGGCCGGTCGGGTGGTGATCGACCCGTCGCCGTACACCCAGCCGAGCCAGAGCGCGAACGCTTCGTCGAGGACGTTCGGCAGCTCGTGGCTGATCTCGTTGTGGTGACCCGGCCCCACCGGGGTGAGCGCCTGCAACGACCCGTGCTGCGTCGCCCCGAGGTCGATCATCACGTAGTCATCGGCCCTGAGATCCTGCGCCCGACGCCAAACCTCCCCGTCGGCGCCGCGCACACGGAACCGGTGCTCGGGAGTGCAGAGGATCTCGTCACCGAGCGCGGTCCGCACCCGCACGAGCGACCGCGTGCCGTTGTCATGTACCTCCTCCACCCGCTTGAACCCGTGGCGGGTGAGCACGCGCGAGCCGGGCAGCACATCGGCGACGCGCACGACTCCGGCGTCGGTGACGACCTCGGTGTCGCGGTGGAGGCACTTGATCGTCCCAGCCGAAGCGTCGGCGCCCCGCATGAACGACACCGGCCCCGACGCCTCTCCCCCGTTGCCGAGCGGCTCGCGGGACGAGCGGATCGTGGACAGGTTGACACCCGACCCGGACCCGCCCTTGAAGATCATGCCCTCCTCGACGTACCAGTTGAGGATCGAGGGCATGGTGTCGTCGACGGAGAGGATGAAGCAGTTGTGGACCCGAATGTTGTTCGAGAGGTATTCGCCACTGTCGGTCTGGATGTCGAACACGGGCTGCATGCCCCGGTCCTGGATGGCGAGGATCTCCTCCTCGCGCAGCGACGGGCAGACCTTGCCATCCAGGCCGAGCGACGCGTCCAGGGTGGCGACTTTCTTGGCGGAGAGGAACCCAACCTTCGACCGGAAGGTCGCACGCTCGGAGCGCATGCTGATGCTCACCTCGAACAGGTCCGAGCGGTCGGGCCGGGCGTCCGCCTTGCGGAGCCGCCGGGAGTAGATGCCGAGGCGGAGCAGCAGGACCTGGAGGTCCTCCATCCACCGCTCGCTGATCACGGCAACGGCGACATGCCCACTGCCGCCCTGCACGGTGACATACCCGTCGGCCTGGAAGACGCTGCGCAGGTAGGCGGCGACGGCCTCGTTGGGGGCGCTCCAGAGCCGCATGGGCACCCGGAGCTCGTGCCGGCGGGCGAGCAGACCCCAGGACTCGACGAAGGGCCGGAGCACCTCCCCGTAGAGCCGGATGCTCCGGCCGACGAGCGTGGCGTCGCGGGTCTCGAACGCCCGGACGTGCTGGTGGATCCCTGGGAAGACGACCTGCAGGTGCCGCTGCACCCAGTCGTGTTCCTCCTCGGTCGCCGTCTGGAACTCGATCGTGAGCGAGGTGTTGGTTCCGGTCGGGTACTGGCCGACAAACCCGTCCGCCTGAAGCCATCCGGCCAGCGCGGCCTCCGAGGCCTCCCCGGTGGTTGGCTCGCTCCGGACGAGCGTCGCCGTGCCACCGCCCTCCTCGGAGCGCCGCTCGAGCGAGGCCGCCAGCCGGCCGACGGCGTCGTCCTTGGAGGCGCGATGCGGGTAGAGGTGCAGCCGCATGCCGGGCTGGAGCTGGTCGATGCGCAGCCACGCGCCGTGGGTCCGCCGCTCGGGCACGGCGTACACCAAGTGGTCGGCGGTCGCCTCGAGGAACGAACCGTTGCGCAGCAGCACCCGGTAGACGCGCTTGTCGCCGTTGGCCTTGACCGCCCGCACCCGGGTCTCGCCGTGCGCATCGTAGACGACGGTGCCGATGGCACTGCGCTCGACCAGCTCACCAATCAGCACCATGCCGGTCGGCGTGCTGACCAGCGCGTCGTAGGGCTGGCAGGCAGAGCACTGCGGCTCGGGCTCGACCCCGACGTTGAACCAGACCGGCGAGTTGAAGGCCGCCTTCTGGTTGACCAGGATGTGGGTCAGCTCGGACTGGAACGCCTCGGCGTCGGCGTCGCTGGCGAAGTAGCCGTCCTTGACCCCCCACCGGGTGATCGTGCCGGCCACCCGGTCGACCATCTGGCGGACCGAGCTCTCGCGCTGCGGCGTGCCGAGCGGCCCCCTGAAGTACTTCTGGGCCACGATGTTGGTCGCGTTCTGCGACCAGGTGCTCGGGAACTCGAGCCCGCGCTGCTCGAAGGCGGTCGTGCCGTCGCGCCAGTTGGTGATCACGGCGTCCCGGCGGTCCCAGGTCAGCTCGTCGTACGGGTGGGTTCCGCTGCGGGAGAAGAAGCGGCGCACCTGCAGGCCCTTGCGGGCCGGGCCCTGCTCGACCGACAGGGCGTCCCGGGTCTTGGCCACGATGACCTCCTAGCCAATCCCCGGCAGGGGATGGCACCTCTTCACGTCCCGGAGAAGTGGTGCGCAGGCGGCGGACCGGCTCCGCGGACCGAGTGGGACGGCTACGGACAGAACTACAGCGCTGTGATTAAGCAACGGACCGGGCGCGTTGGTCAAGCGCTTCATACACAACATGTTGTGGATAACTTGCACTCCGGAGGCGATTATACCACTATATCTTGTGGTGGCCGATTCCTGTCGGCCGGGGAAGGAGACCGGTGCGCTGCCCCTTTTGCGGTACCGACGACGACCGCGTGATCGACTCCCGCCCGTCCGAGGACGGGGGGACGATCCGTCGCCGGCGGGCCTGCGCCGGGTGCGGGCGGCGCTTCACGACCTTCGAACGGGTCGAGGAGACCCCCCTGCTCGTCCTCAAGCGGGACGGGTCGAAGGAGCAGTTCGATCTGGCCAAGTTGATCTCCGGGCTCGAGAAGGCCTGCAAGAACCGTCCGATCACCAATGCCCAGATCCTACGGATGACCAGTGACATCGAGGAGACGCTGCGCGCCCGCGGCCAGCGCGAGGTCGAAAGCCAGGAGGTCGGCATCGAGCTGCTGAACGCGCTGCGCGAGCTCGACGCCGTTGCTTACATGCGCTTCGCCAGCGTCTACAAGGACTTCCAGGACCCGGCCGACTTCCAGCGGGAGCTGGCCAGCCTGCGGTCGCTGCGCAAGACCACCCCACCCAAGCCGCGCAGGCGCGCCGCAACCTCCTGAAGGAGAGCTGGGTGTCGGCCTGCGCCGAGGTCGCCCGCCAGCTCGGCGCCTCCCGCCAAGCCGCACCTGGCCGATTCGTTCCTGCGTCACGCCCTGCCTGTCGGTCATGACAGTCAGCTCAACCCAAGACCCCTCTAGCTGCGGGTAGTAACGGTTGCTACACTCTCCTAGTAACGCAGGGGGCTCCTGTAACGCCGGAGGTGCGATGCGCTGGGTGCTGCTGCTGGTCCACCTACCGACCGAACCGTCCCGCCACCGGGTCGCGGTCTGGCGGGAACTGCGCCGGCTCGGGGCGCTCTCGATCGGCCCGGGCGCCTGGGCGGTCCCAGCCGTGGCCGCGTTCACCGAGCGCATCCAGCGGGCGATCGAGCTGGCCGGGCGCGGTGACGGGGAGGTGCTGGTGCTGGACGCCGCCGCCCACGACGAGGCCACCGCCGCCCGGCTGGCCGCGCTGTTCACCCAGGCGCGGGAGGCCGAGTGGACCGAGTTCACCACCGAATGCGACCGGTTCGAAGCCGAGATCGCCAAGGAGATCCGCATCGGCAAGCTGACCCTGGCCGAGCTGGAAGAGGAAGAGCAGAGCCTGGAGCGGCTGCGCCGCTGGTGGCGCGACCTCAAGACCCGCGACGTGTTCGCGCTGCCCGCCGCGGTGGCCGCCGAACTGCGACTCAAGGCGTGCATCGAGGCCTTGGAGGACTACGCCGAGCGGGTCTACCAGGCGGTCCACGAACCATCGAGGAGGCAGGCATGAACGGCTGGTTGCGGGCGGGGCTGCTGGCGGCCGCGCTGATGGTGGGCAGCTGGGCGGTGCTGGTGCTGCTCGCCCGCCGGCTGCCACCCGGGCTGCTCCGCGACTTGGCCAGCTTCGTGCCCGACTGCGTGACCACCGTGCGGAGGCTGCGCCGCGATCCGAGGGTGCCGCGCCGGGCCAAGGTCGCGGTCGCGCTGGCGGGGCTGTGGCTGCTGTCCCCGATCGACCTGCTGCCGGAGTTCCTGCCGGTGATCGGTCCGCTGGACGACGTGGTGGTGGTCGCGCTCGCCCTGCGGTATGCGGCCCGGCAGGTGCCCCGCGAGGTCCTGGTCGAGGCGTGGCCGGGTGAGCCCCGGCTGTTGCAGCGCCTGCTCGGCGACCGGACCCCGGCGGCCGGCTAGCGTCGACCGTGTTCGTCGCGCTGTTCCTCGCGCTGTTCGTCGGCGGGGCGTGGATGGCCAAGTGGTACTTCCGCTCCCCGGACGACGCCCGACCGTAGGCGTCGCGTCTCACCGCACGGGCCAGCGAGGCGCACGCCGCGACACCGTCCCGTCTAGCGGCTCGGCACCGGAAGCGAGAGCTGCTGGCCGGGCTGGAGCTGGCCGCGCAGGCGGTTGTCGCGGAGGAGCTGGTCCACCACCTCGCGCGGGTCACGCTCGGGAGCGGCCCGGCGGGCGATCCCCCAGAGCGTGTCGCCGGCCTGGACCGTGTAGGTCACCCGAGCCACAGGCCGCTCCGGACCGTCACCCCTGGCCAGGCCGGGCGCCATGAGCAGGAGGAAGGCCACGACGGCGAGGAGGGCGAGCGCCCGGGCCCGCCGTACCCGCACCCGCACGCGCGGGGGCGGCTGGTGAGCCGGCAGCCGGGCCCGGATGCCGGGCTGGCCGGCCGCCGTCCCGGCCGCACGGCCGGAGGTCGCTGGCTGCATCTGCATGGCGGGTTCCGTCAGGTAGGGAACACTTGTTCGGTCCTCATCCTTACCCAAACACGTGTTCGATGTCAACGACGTTCGTCCCCAGACTCGAACAGATGTTTGCTTCCGCTCATCTGCGCTGCTAGAGTCCGTGCCAGTGCAGGAAGCAGCAGCACGTCGCCTGCCGGCCAGGGAATCCGACCACCTCGGGGGAAGGGCGATGTCCGACGAGCTCACCAGCAGACAGCGGAAGATCCTCGACGTGATCCGCGACGCGGTCACCGACCGCGGCTATCCCCCTTCCATCCGCGAGATCGGCGAGGCCGTCGGGCTGACCTCCACTTCCAGCGTGCATTCGCAGCTCGAGGCGTTGCAGCGCAAGGGGTTCATCCGGCGCGACCCGACCAAGCCGCGTGCGATCGAGGTCCATATGGACGGCCCGCCGGTGGCCGTGCCCAAGCCGCTGCCCACCTACGTCCCCTTGCTCGGTCAGATCGCGGCCGGTGCGCCAATCCTGGCCGATGAGCAGGTGGAGGAAGTGATGCCGCTCCCTCGCGAGCTGGTCGGGCAGGGCGAGCTGTTCATGCTGAGGGTCCGAGGCGACTCGATGACCGAGGACGGCGTGTTCGACGGCGACTATGTCGTCGTCCGCAGCCAGCGCGACGCCGACGAGCACGAGATGGTGGCCGCAATGCTGGACGAGGAGGCAACCGTCAAGCGCCTGTCGCGCAAGGGCGGCCGGATCCGCCTGCTGCCCTCCAACCCGGCCTACGAGCCGATCGACGGCGACCAGGCTACCATCCTCGGCAAGGTGGTCGCTGTCCTCCGGCGCCTGTAGCACAACGGCGGGTCCACGCACACCCGGCTCGGCCGCACGGGTCAAGACCTTCGGGCTCGCGAAGCCGAACAGCCGTGGACCTGTGGCCGTGGACCCTGGCTACGCGTCCAGATGTGGAGTGCTGCTCAGGCTGGAGACAGCTGCTTGACGAACTGGTACTCCAGCGAGCGGCTGGCGTCGTGGAGTTCTCGCACACTTGGCGTTCGGAGGTAGCCGAGCCGCTGGTAGAGCCGGTGGGCGTCGGCGAAGCGGGTATCCGACCACAGCGCGACCCGAAGTGACCCACGGCTCCTGGCCTCGGCTTCGACCAGCCCGACGAGCTGGGCACCAAGCCCCCGCCGACGTGCCCCGCGCGCCACGTAGAGGGCGTGCAAGACGACCGTGCCCTGCCGCGCGGGACGCAGGCCCGCCGACCCGACGATCACAGCACCCGGCCCCGTTGCTCTCACAGTCGCGACGCCATCCGACCCGGCCGACCCCACGATCACAGCACCACTTGATCCCGTCGCCCTCACGGCCGGGGCCCCATCGGACCCCGCCGACCCGACGGCCAGGGCGCCACCCGACCCCGCGGAGCCGACGGTCGCGGGGTCGCTGGACTCGGCGACCCAGAGGCGTCCACGGCGGGCCGCGGTGGTGGCGGCGGGAGCCCGCAGCCATGGCTCCTCGCCGTCGACGTCCAGGACGCAGCCCGGGTACTCCGCGTAGCACGCGCTGATGAGGCTGATGAGCCCATCCGCGTCGCCGTCTCGGGCCTCGCGCATCCTCGGGAGCTGCTCGAGCGTGTCCAGACGGTCCCCCTTCCGGTCCCCTTCGCCACCGGAGCCGGCGCTCGAAGGCGTTGGGACGTGGCTCAGCGCCGCTCCCCCGAGGTGGGGGCGTCCGGCGCGGCGTGCGCCGCCTCGCCGTGGTCGAGGGCCACGTAGGGCTCGAGCGCCGCGGCCAGCGCGGGCGGGGCCCGCAGGGCCAGCCAGGTGCCTTCTGGCAGGTGCTCGACCGCCAGGACCTCGCATTCCCGATAGGCGCGATCGACCAGGTCGCCGCGCTCGAACGGGAGCAGCACAGTGAGCAGCACCTCGGGGTGGGGCAGGCGCGCAGCGATCTCGGCCAGCAGGACGTCGATGCCCTCCCCGGTCGCCGCCGACACCAGCGGCACACCAGGGAACTGCCGGGTCAGCCGGGCACGGGTCACCTCGTCGACCAGGTCGGCCTTGTTGAGCACCAGCAGCTCGGGCACTTCGGCCGCTCCGACCTCGCCGAGGACGGCCCGTACCGCGGCGACCTGCTCGGCCGGGTCCGGCCGGGACGCGTCCACCAGGTGGACGAGCAGGTCGGCCCTTGCCACCTCCTCGAGGGTCGACTTGAACGCCTCGACCAGGTCGTGGGGCAGCTTGGCGATGAACCCGACCGTGTCGGTGAGGGTGGCCGAGCGCCCGTCGGGCAAGTCCAACCGCCGCGTGGTCGGGTCCAGGGTCGAGAACAGCTTGTCCTCCACCAGGACGCCCGCGCCCGAGAGCCGGTTCAGCAGGGTGGACTTGCCCGCGTTGGTGTAGCCGGCAAGGGCGACGGCGGGAACGCCGGCCCGCTCGCGGCGCTGGCGCTTGACGTCCCGGGTGCGGGCCAGGTCGACAAGGTCGCGTCGGAGCTTGGTGATCCGGCGCCGGATCCGGCGCCGGTCGAGCTCCATCTTGGTCTCGCCCGGACCCCGGCCCGGACCCCTGGTCCCGATGCCGCCGCCAGCCCTGGTCAGGCTCTCGCCCCAGCCGCGGAGGCGCGGGAGCAGGTAGTTGAGCTGCGCCAGCTCGACCTGGGCCTTGCCCTCCCGGCTGGTGGCGTGCTGGGCGAAGATGTCGAGGATGAGCGCCGTGCGGTCGATGACCTTGGCGTCGACCAGCTCCTCGAGCTGGCGGAGCTGACCGGGCGACAGCTCGTCGTCCATGATCACGGTGTCGGCGTGGAGCGCCCTGACTGTGGCGGCCAGCTCCCTCGCCTTGCCCTTGCCGACGAACGTCGCCGCGTCCGGGCGGTCGCGGCGCTGGAGCACCATGTCGAGCACCTCGGCCCCGGCCGTCTCGGCCAGGCGGGCCAGCTCCTCCAGCGACTGCTCGGACGCTGCGATGGAGCCGTTCACAGCCACGCCGACCAGCACCACGCGCTCGAGGCGGAGCTTGCGCAGCTCGATGAGCTTGATGTCGGTGTCGCTACGGCGGACGTCGATGGAAACTTGGTTGGCCATGTCGTCAACGGTAGCGGGTCGCGCCGGATCCGTCGCGCGGGTTTCCTCGGCCATCGCACCTACCCCCCGACCAGCGCCTTGCGCACGCGCTCGCAGCCCTCCTCCAGGCGGGCGTCCGGGATCGTGAGCGAGAGGCGGATGTAGCCCTCGCCGCTCGGCCCGTACCCGGACCCGGGCGCGACGACCACGCCGGCGTCCTCGAGCAGGCGGGCGGTGAAATCCACGCTCGACTCCCCCTGCGGGCTGGGCAGCCAGACGTAGAGGGCGCCCTTGGGGGGGTCGACCTTCCAGCCGGCCTCCCAGAACACCTCCATGATGCGGTCACGGCGCCGCTGGTAGGTTGCCACCAGGCCGGGCAGGTGGGACATGTCGCTCGAAAGCGCGGCCACCCCGGCCCGCTGCACCGCGTTGAAGATGCCCGAGTCGATGTTCGTCTTCACCCGACCGAGTGCCTCGATCGCGGTCGGGTTGCCGACGACCCAGCCGACGCGCCAGCCGGTCATGTTGAAGATCTTCGACAGCGACCCGAACTCGACCGCCACGTCCGTCGCGCCCGGCACCTGGAACACCGACGGCGCGACGAACCCGTCGTAGGTGATCTCTGAGTACGCGTTGTCGTGGGCGAGCAGCAGGTCGTGCTCGGCCGCGAAGCGCACAGCGGTGTCGAACTGGTCGATGGTGGCCACGGCCGCGGTCGGGTTGGACGGATACCCGAGCCAGAGGATCTTGGCCCGGTCGGCGACCGGCCCGTCGACCCGGCCGAAGTCGGGGAACCAGCCCTCCTCGGCGGTGAGCGGGATGTGGACCGGTTCGCCGCCGGCCAGGATCGTGCCGATCTCGTAAACCGGGTAGCCGGGCTCGGTCACAAGCACCGGGTCGCCAGGGTCGACGAACGCCCAGGGCAGGTGGGCGATCCCCTCCTTGGAGCCGATGAGCGGCAGCACCTGGGTGGCCGGGTCGAGGGCCACCCCGAAGCGCCGCTCGTAGAAGTCGGCGATCGCCTGCCGGAACGCGGGCAGCCCGAAGTAGCTCGGGTACTGGTGAGTCGAGGGGTCATGCGCGGCGCGGGCCAGCTCCTCGACCACGAACCCGGGCGTGGGCAGGTCAGGGTCGCCGACCCCGAACGAGATCACGTCGGTGCCGGCCGCCCTCGCCGCTGCCACCTTCCTGTCGATCTCAGCGAAGAGGTAGGGCGGGAGCGCCGCGATTCGTCGCGCGGTCTGCATGCTGGCTG
>DASYUT010000062.1 GCA_036000965.1 Actinomycetes bacterium | reverse complement strand
GGTACGCGCGGGACCGGGCGTGGTCGTGTGGGAGGTAGGTCCACGCGTCGCCGTCGGCGCTGTAGTCTTCCCGCACGGTGCCCCACTGGCGTTCGCTCACGTACGGGCCCCACAGGTACCAGTCGCCGGCCTGGCGCAGGCCATTCTCCAGCCGCCCGAACCCCTCGACCCGCTCGCGCTCGGCGTTCGTCATCGTCGCTCCGTTCGTCGCAAGCTCAGCTCGACCATAGCGGCCCTCCGGCGGCCGGGCGACCCCCGGGGGGAACAGCTCCATGCCAGCACCCGTTTCGGTCACACGCCCTCTTGTGAGCCTGCGGTCTTGATGATGAGTCACTTGGCGCCAGATCTGTGCCCCAGCGCCTCGCGTGCAAATCGACAGTCGCCCCGCCGCAAACGTCGGGTTTATCCTCAGCAGACCATGCTTGGTCCTCAGCTGCGAGGCAACTGACATGCTGCTCGGCCGCCGTTTCGAGTGCGCGGCGCTCGACGAGCTGATGAATGCGGTGCGGGCAGGACAGAGCCGCGTCCTGGTGCTTCGTGGCGAGCCACCCGGCAGGTCCAGCTCGCCCGCGACGCCGGCGCCCTCACGGTGCTGCCCCTCGCATTGCATTACCTCGCGGGCGTGAACGTGCAGGCCGGGAAGCTCCGACAGGCGGTCGCGACGATCGAAGAAGCCGAGGCCATCACGACGGCGACGGGGAGCGCGCCGATGGCCTACGCCTCCCTGGTGCTCCTCGGCTGGCGCGGCCAGGAGGGACCGGCCTTCGAGCTCATCGATGCGATCCTCCAGGAGGCCACCGTCCGCGGTGAAGGAATTTAGGAGACCGATTTTATGGTTCTGGGCATTGGTCTGACAGCTGGCGCCAGGAGTGGAGCAGGACGGATGACTTCGCAGGCGGCGACGGGAAGACGCCACCTGCCGGGCCAGCCGTCGGCTGCACCGTGCCAGCCGCTGCCGAGCACCAGGCAGGAGCGAGCTCGTCATGAAGCTCGATGACGTGATACCCGACCCGCAATATCGCATGTGTCACTCCCGCAACGTCGCCGCCCCGCCCATCGTCGTGTGGGACGAGTTGCTCCGAGTGACCATGTCGGCTCTCCCCCTGGCGCGGGCGCTCGAGGGGCTGCGGCTCCTGCCTGCCCGGCTCGCCGGCAGGAACCATCGACCCTTGGCCGGACGCACCTTTCTGGACGTAACGCCCATTCCGGTCCTGGTCTCCGAGCCACCCCATCTCGTGATCTCAGCAGGCCTCAGCCAGGCTTGGCGCCTGCTGGGAGGATCGACACCGCCCCATCTGGACGCGGCGGCTCTGCGAGCCTGGTCGCAACCTGGATGGATCAAGGTCGCGATGGCGTTTTGCCTCGAGTCCACCCCGGTGGGCACGCTCTTGAGCACCGAGACCCGCGTTCTCGCGACCGATCCGCGGGCCCGGCGGGCCTTCGCGGCCTACTGGTTCCTCATCCGCCCGAGCAGTGGTGCGATTCGTCGCGAGGTACTGAGCGTCGTCGCGGATCGTGCGGAGTCTCCTCCCAGGGGCTGCTGACCCGTCCGCACGACCCGGCCACCTGGTGGGGCAGCTCGCCGGAGCTTGGCATGCCTGTCACTGAGGCGAATGGTGGGACCGGCAACCAGCAGGGAACGGTTCGCATCGTTCAGGACACTCCGTCCAGCCAGAACGCCCGGGACTACGATGGCAGCAGAACGAAACCCGCGGCGACCGTCGCGGCGAAGGTCCCGGCCACCATGGCCGCCGCCCGGCCGCCAGCGCCCTCCTGCACGCTCCCAGCCCGCTCATGGAGGCGTCGATCAAGATGGCCGAGCAGCTGGCGCCGAACCGCAGGTCATTTCACGGCGTCATCGCCGAGGCCGCCCTGCGTCATCACACTGCCACGGCCGGCGGCCCACCTTTGCGTCGCCAACACACCCGGCCGAGCGATCGGGGCGCGGCGTTCATTCACCGCGCTACCGCCATGGGCACCACCATCGATACCGGCGACATGGAGGCGGTGTAGTGCCGGTGCCGGGCAGATGGCTACCCCCCCGCCTGCGAGGACGCGCCGCACAGCTACGGGGCCGGCGCAGCGAATGCGACGTGCTGGACCGGCTCATCGAAGCTGTTCGCGCGGGTGAGAGCCGGGCGCTGGTGGTGCGCGGCGAACCGGGCATGGGCAAGACGGCGCTGTTGGACTACGTGGTCGAGCACGCGTCGGGCTGCCGTGTGGCGCGCGCCGCGGGTGTCCAGTCGGAGATGGAGCTCGCCTTCGCCGGGTTGCATCAGTTGTTGGCGTCGATGCTGGATCGCCTCGAGCGTCTCCCGGTTCCGCAGCGTGATGCGCTGCGGACCGCGTTCGGCCTCAGTCCCGGGTCGGCGCCGGACCGCTTTTGGGTCGCCCTGGCCGTCCTGAGCCTGCTGGCCGACGTGGCCGAGGAGCGACCGCTGGTCTGCCTGGTGGATGACGAGCAGTGGCTCGATCGCGCCTCGGCGCAGGTCCTCGCGTTCGTGGCGCGCCGCCTGGTGGCCGAATCGGTCGGCTTGGTCTTTGCGGCCCGCGTTCCGAGCGATGAGGTGGCGGGGTTGCCGGAGCTGGTGGTCGAGGGTCTGCGGGAGGGCGATGCGCGCGCGCTACTGGACGCGGTGCTCACCGGGCCGCTGGACGCGCGGGTCCGCGACCGGATCGTCGCCGAGACGCGCGGCAACCCGTTGGCGCTGTTGGAGCTGCCGCGGGGGTTGACGCCGGCGGAGCTGGCGGGCGGGTTCGGACTCCCCGACGCGGTACCGCTCTCGGGGCAGATCGAGGAGACCTTCCGGCGGCGGCTCGACGCTCTTGCGGCCGAGACCCGGCGCCTGCTGCAGCTCGCGGCGGCCGATCCGGTGGGCGATCCGGTGCTGGTGTGGCACGCAGCCGGGCGGCTCGGGATCGGTGCCGAGGCTGCGACGCCGGCGGCCGGGGCCGGCCTGCTCGAGGTCGGCGCCCGGGTGCGGTTTCGTCATCCGCTGGTGCGCTCGGCGGCCTACCGGTCGGCGTCGCTTCAGGAGCGGCAGGACGTGCACCGCGCCCTGGCGGAGGTCACCGATCCGGAGATCGATCCCGATCGTCGCGCCTGGCACCGGGCCCACGCCGCGCCCGGGCCCGACGAGGACGTCGCCTCCGAGCTGGAGCGTTCGGCCGGGCGGGCGCAGGCGCGCGGGGGCCTGGCCGCGGCGGCGGCGTTCCTGGAGCGCGCGGCGATGCTGACGCCCGAACCCGCTCGCCGTGCCCGGCGCGGGCTCGCGGCGGCCAGGGCGAAGCGCGACGCCGGCGCGCTCGACGCGGCACTCGGACTGCTGGTCGCGGTCGAGGCTGGGCCGCTTGACGCCCTGCGGACCGCCGAGGTGGAACACCTGCGCGGGCAAATCGCGTTGGAGCAGCAACGCGGCAGCGACGCTGCTCGGCTGCTCCTCAGCGCGGCCAGGCGCCTCGAGCCGCTCAACGCCGAGTTGGCGCGCGAGACGCACCTGGAGGCGCTCGTGGCCGCGATGGCCGGCGACCTCGACAACCCGGGCGGCGTGCTGGAGGCCGCTGAGGCCGCGCGCGCCGCGCCCCCCGGCCCCGACCCGCCGCGTGCGGTCGATGTCCTCCTTGACGCGTTCGCGCTGCGGTTGACGGAGGGGTACGCGGCGGCCGCGCCGACGCTGACCCGAGCACTCGAGCTGGTTCTCGCTACGAATGTCGGCACCGACGAGGTCGGCCGCGGGCTCTGGCTCGCCGGTTCTAGACCCAGCATCACGCTCGCCCTCGAGTTGTGGGACGCCGAGTCCTGGCATGCCCTGGCCGCCCGCCAGGCGCAGGTCGCCCGCGACACGGGCGCGCTCGTGCACTTGCAGTTCGCGCTCAACTCCCTCGCTGGAACTCACCTTCTCGCCGGCGAGTTGACCACGGCGGCTGTGATGATCGAAGAGGATCGCCTGATCGCTCAGGCGACCGGGAACCAGCCGGTTGCGTACACCGAGATGATGCTCGCGGCCTGGCGCGGCCAGGAGGCACAGGCGTCGGAGCTGATCGAGGCCACCTTGCAGGAGCCGACCGCACGCGGTCTGGGCATGTTTGTCAACCTCGCGACCTACGCGAGCTCGGTGCTCTACAACGGCCTCGGGCGCCACGACGCCGCGCGCGACGCCGCTTGGCGAGCATTCGAGCGCGATCAGGTGGGGTACGGGCCCCTTGTCGTGTCCGAGCTGGCCGAGGCGGCGTCCAGGACCGGTGACGTCGCGCTCGTCAGGGCCGCACTCCAGTGGCTGTCCGAGCGCACGCGGGTGACACCCACCGACTGGGCGCTGGGGATCGAAGCCCGCATCCGCGCCCTGCTCAGCGAGGGCGACATCGCCGAGCGCCGCTACCGCGAGTCGATCGCGCGCCTCGGCCGTACCCGCGTCCGCGCCGAGCTCGCCCGCACCCATCTGCTCTACGGCGAGTGGCTGCGCCGCGAGCGCCGCCGGCTCGACGCGCGCGAGCAGCTGCGCACCGCCCACGACATGCTGGCGACGATGGGCGTGGGGGCCGCCAGCCTCATCGCCGAACTCGTGTGAGGGGCCCGCCTCGGAGGCCGACCTCGGCCTCGGGGCGTCTGGCGAGACGACCAGCGCCACTAGCCGGGCGGGGGTCCGTGTACCCACGGTGTACCGCTGGCTCTCCGCAGGTCAGCGGCTTGCCCGCCGCTAGCCGTTGTGGTGCTCCCGAGCCTGGCCACTCCATTGGCTCAGGCTGGCATCGTCACAGAGACACACCGCGGCGTCCATCCGCCCATGGGCGCAGGCTCGGGCACCGAACACGTGATCTCCGGCTGCTGCCCGGTTCGGCTCGTGTAGCCTGATCCCCACTGGCTCCGCCGCCGACCTCGGCTTGGTCCTGGCCGCGCGGACCGTCCCCCCTTGTGGTCTTGGTGCTGGCCGGCGGCGTGTGGGCCGACCGCCTCCCCCGCCAGCGGCTGATGCTCGGCGCCAACCTTGCCCGCTTCGCCAGCCAGGGCCTGCTCGCCGCGCTGCTCATCACCGGCCAGGCGCGGCTGTGGCAGCTCGTCGCGCTCATCGCCGCCCACGGCACCGCCGCGGCGTTCTTCTACCCCGCCGCAAGCGGCCTGGTCCCCAGACCGTACCCGCCCAGGAGCTGCAACGGGCCAACGCGCTGCTGTCGCTGGCGCACAGCTCGGCAGCGATCATCGGGCCCGCGCTCGCCGGCGCGCTGGTCGCCGCCACCAGCCCGGGCTGGGCGATCGCAATCGACGCGCTGAGCTTTGCGGTCAGCGCGCTGGTGCTGGCGCGGATGCGCCCGGTCAGCGCGGTGCGGGTGGTGTTACGCGACATGCTATTTGGTGATGCAGCGACACTCCCGGTGATGATGAGGCCGGAGCCGGCCCGCCACGTCGATGACCAGGCACAACCGAACCGGCCGGTCACCAGCTTTCGTGTCGGCTCGGTTCGTGCACCCGCGCCGTCACCACCCAACTGTCGACGCCGGCGGTGCCGTGCCACGGCTCGACCGCGACCGAGATAGCGGACCGCCTCGAGGCATGCGGCCTAGTCGCTGGGCAGATGCGCGCGTCCGACCGCCGCGTCAAGTTCGTCGCCCTGCTCCCGCCGGCCGCGGCCTGCGGGAGCAGGTCACCGCGGTCGCGGTCCGCGCCCCGCGGGGTCCTGCTCGACCGCCTCGACACCGAGCAGCTGGCCACCCGCAACGACGGCTCGCCGGGGTCAGCGCCGGCCCGGACCGACGCTCACGGGCCGGTCACCGTGACCGGCACCTTCGTGCCGACACCGACGCTCTCCATGACCCAGGTCAGCACGCCCGCACCGGGTCGCAGCCTGGCTGGCAGGTCAAGGACCATCGCGAACGTCACCCGCTGGCCGGGGCCGATCGCCCCGACCGGGGCGCAGTTCAGCAGGTGGCGCTCGACGGCTTTGCCGTCGTTGCGGAGCAGCACCGCCTCCATGTAGCTGGGGCAGTCGCGCAGCGAGACGGGGCGCTCCGTGGGGTTGGCGAGCGTCACCGTGTAGCGCAACGGCCGCCCGGCGACGACCGTGGGCGGCAGCCCGATGGTCGCGGTGAGCCCTTCCAGCGGCGACGGTGGTGGCTCGGGCCGCTCGGCGGCGAAGGGCCCGCGCGACAACGACGACGGGGCGCCCGGCGCGTCGCAGCGGGCGGTGAGCTCCCTGGGCGTCCCGGCCTCGACGGTCGGGACCAGGGTGCCGCCACCCGGCAGGGTGACGCGCAGGCCAACCCGTCCGGGGTTGGGGCCGCACCAGTTGGACCAGACGAACGCGGCGGTGGCCGCCGTCCCCGGCCGTACCAGCACCCCGGTGGCCTGGCTCCGGCCAGAGCGCCCCGTCCTGGTCGGCAGCGCCCGGCCGTGCTGGTCGAGCAGCTGGATGGTCGGGTAGCCGTTGAGGGCGCAGACCGCCCCTCCCCGGCTGGTGAAGCGCACGCTGCCCACCAGCGATCCGGTCGCCCCCTCCCAACCGGCCGTGGCGTGGAGCCGGTCCGCGGTGCAGGCCGGCGTGCCAGGCGGGACCGCCGCAGGCCGCGCCGGGGCGGGCGGCCGGGGCGGCGCCGAGCTCCACGGGACGATCCCGCCAGGGGTGGCCGGCGCCTGGGTGGTGGGGGTCGGCGTCACCGGCCCGCTTGGCACCGGCGAGCTGGCCCGGGCGACCACCACCGCACCCACCAGCGCGAGGCCGAGCAGGACCACCCCGGCGGCCTGGCGCCGGCGGCGCCGGCGGCTGCGGTGGCGGATGGCGGCCGGCGCGGGTGGGCGGGCGTTGCGCGCGCCCTCCTCGGCCAGGCCGGCGAGCCGCTCGTCCAACTCATCCATGCGCATGGCCAATCTCCTCCCCCTCGGCGGCGAGCAGGCGGGCGAGCCTCGCGCGGGCGCGCGACAGCCGCGCCGTGACCGTCCCCACCGGGACCCCGAGCTCGCCGGCGATCTCCTGCACCGACAGGCCGACGACGTGGTGCAGGACCAGCGCCTCCCGGCCGCGCAGCGGCAGCTTGCGCAGCGTGCGGGTGAGCGCGACCGCGTCGACCGAAAGGGCCGGCACGTCGGCCGCCGGGCCGAGGCGGACCAGCAGCGCTGCGCGGCGCCGTGCCCGCCGCACGCCGCTGCTGGCCAGGTTGAGCGCGACGCGCCGGACCCATGCCTCGGGGACCTCGTAGTCGCGCACGTGGGACCAGCGGCCACAGGCGCGGACGAACGCCTCCTGGACGACGTCCTCGGCCTCCTCGAGGCTGCCGACGACGACGAGGAGCTGACCGACCAGCCGGTCGTAGGTGGCCGTGTAGAAGGCCTCGAAGTCCCCATCGCCGGTCATCATGGCCACCTTGGCGCGGCGTCCGTCACCAGAGATACACGCCCGGCCTCCGAGCGGGACTGCGTCCCGAACGTAACAATCTGATCACAGCCGCGTCCCGCCGCCTGCTTGTTCAGGTTCAGGTTGGCATCGTTCCGGGGCGAGTGTGGCGTCCGGCGGACGCCGGGCGTGGTGCGGCTCCGGGCCGGTCCGCCCAGGGGCAGGCACTCACCCAGGCGCCGGTTCGTCGCGTGGTGCCGGCACATCACCCTGGCCATGCTCGGGCAGGCGTCCGTGGCCGTGACCCGTGCGCAGGTGGCGTCGGGGACCGAGGGGAGCGGCGGCACGCGCAGAATCCCATCTTCTCGCGCCGCTGTTGCGGAACCAGCACCGAGCCCGAGGGGCCGAGCTGGTCTTCTGACCGTCGCAGTACCTGGCGAAGCCCCTCGCATTCGTCGTGGGCACTTGCCGGTCAGGCGGTGGCTTGATTCCTGACCGTCCTGCTGTGTCCGACGGCAGTGGCGCCACACGCAGCGTCACCGAGCGGATACGCCAACGTAGACGTGATCTCCGTATGCCCAGAAGGCAGAGCGACCTGCCAGGAGGTGGGCAAGGTCGGGGCCGGTCGTACCACTTCGGGCTGGTAGGGCTTCCCAGGTGCTGCCACGCGGAGAACGGACATAGGCCGAGGGTCCTTTCGACCCAGCTAGGAGAACGTAGACGCCTCCCTCGCTGTCTGTCATGTCCAGGAGTTCACTGCCGGCGGGGAGGTTGGACGGTCGCCACGTCCTTCCCGCATCGGTGCTCTCGACGAGGATCGCCGTGGTCGTGCCGTCCGCTCGCCGTGTGACGCCGCCCACGGCGAGCGTCCCCTCCTTCTCGATGAGAACTGCCCGGACCTCACTCATTCCCCGAGGCAGCTCGAGCATGGCCATCGACTGTCCGGCAGCTCGTCGCAGGAGTGCTTCCGATCGCCGGTCGCTGGCGCCAGCGGCAAGGACTCGACCGTCCCGGAGGCTCACGGCCGTCACGACAACGGTGCCGCGGCCAATGGTCTTGAATCCGGTGTCCTCGGACATGATCGTTACAAGGTCGGTGCTGCCGTCACGCTGGAGCGCGGCCACGGGTTCCCCGCTGGCGCTGACCGCAAGGGCCTGGGCCACCGAGTAGCCGGCGGGCAGCGCGCGACGCCGCCACGAACGCCCGTGGTCGGTGGATTCGGCGAGCAGGGCAGCACCAGACATGTCCCCGCCGGCGGCCCACAGGTCCTCCTTGTGGGCCGCCATCGCAGTAATTCGCTCGGCACCCGGTATGGACCCGATGACCTCGACTGTTCCGCTGATCGAGACACGTCGGACGGGCACCCCCGAGGGGTCCGCCGCCTGCCCCGCGACAAGCAAGGCACACCGGCTGGTCGGGTCCTCGACCGCGCTGAACGCCGCGGCAGGCGGCAGCGCCGCCAGCTCGCTGAGCCGAGATGGCCGGGACGCGCACGACGCGGCGGCCGTCGTCACAGCCCCCGTGCCCGAGTGAACGGTGGAGGTGCTGTCCTTGGGTCGAGCCTGCGTGCAGCCCACTAAGAGCACTGCCAGCGCCAGTGGCACCCAAAGCTTGCTGCTAGGCCCGCACCTGCGGGTCAGGACAGTTGCCCCGTCTCAGCGTCGTAGCGGTACTGCCGTTCGGAGTTCGACCGGATGGTGAGCACGTGACCGCTGGCGCCGAGGATCCGAAGTGCGCCATCCCCTGGCCGTTCAATGAGTCTCGCCTGCGGATCGATCGACTTGTTGTTGTACGAGAGGATGAGCAGCAGGCCCCGGGTCGGGTCGGTCCCCTGGTAGCCGGCGTAGACGGCGAGCCTGCGGTTGCCGACCTCGCCCTGCCAGCGGTTCACCGCCTGGAACTGCGACGCCGGCATGGGCGCCTCGCGATCCTGGAAGATCCCCGCCGGCCACGGCGGTTCCGGCTGCTCCGCGGGCCGCGACATCGCCGGGTCCGGCTTCGGGAGCTGACCGGCAGGGGGATGCTCGGCCGCGTTCTGCTGCCGCGCCTTCTCGGCTTGGAAGGCGGTGTCGCCGGCGGTCGCCGCGACCGCGGCGATCACCGTCGCTCCGCCAAGGACGGTCGCCAAGGCAAGGATGACAAGCAAACGACCGGTATGAGCGTCGGTGCGTGTTCTCGTGGCCATTACCCACCCCGCTAGTACCGGATGTCGGTGGAATGGAAGGAGGTGTCCGCCGACCGGCTGTCCGAGTTCAGCTGGTCGTACAGCTGTGACCAGCCCTGCGCCGGCGTGTTGTTCGTGCCCGAGCAGCCTCCCACCTGCAGGCAGGCGTAGTACTGCGTCAGCGAGGCGACGAAGTTCATCCTCGTGCTGTGGCGCGTGTACGAGTACAGCGCCAGGTACTTCCACTGCCGCGCCTGGGAGCCCGACGTCGTATAGATCTCCGGGACCGGCCAGGCAGGCGGCGCACCCCAGGAGACATACCACACATCCTCGGCGCCCCACTCGGGATGCGCCGCGGTGCCGCACTCGGTGGAGCTGGGAATGTGGTCGGTGGGACAACCGGCAGCGTCTCCGTAGTTGAACATCCGGTAGCTGTTCGCGCTGCCGTACCCGTTCACCCAGTTGCGCGCCGCCGTGGGTCCCGAAAAGCCTAGCTCGATATCGTTGGCGCCGGCCGCCGAGACCTGCGCGATCGTGGCGTAGTAGCTGCCGACCTCGTCCACGCGATTCGCGAAGAACGCCCCGGCACTGTAGGTCACCGAGCCCGCGGAGGTGTTCGTCCCCATGCCCACCTCCGTCGTGGAGGCGAGGTCACCGCCAGTGCAGATCCAATAGCCGCGGCCGTACTGCTTCACGCCCTCGCGCACGGTGCTCAGCGGCTGATCCGTGCCCCCGAATAGCGTCGCCATGTACGTGCCGCGACTGCTGCTGTAATATACCGCCCCGAAATCCAGGACGACGGTGCTGTGCTGCGTCCCCGCCCGGTTCAGGTCAAACGTGCCGTGCGCGCACCCGTAGTCGTACAGGGTCGAACCGCTTGCGGTCGTCATGTACCTGCTGATGTAGCGGGGCGGCGCCGCTGGTGCGGCACCAGCCGCCCCCTCCAGCACCGTGACCGACATCAGCGGTAACAACAGCAGAGCACAGCAGACGACTATGGCTCGGCGGACATAAACAGACCGGCCCATAGGCCACCCCCAAGATCCGGGTGCCGCGATGACGCTGAGCACTTGAGACCGCGGCGCCGTGACCGCGCTGCGTTATCGAGCGTTATCGAGAAGGGGGATAGGGAAGAGGGGGAGGGGGAGGGATCACACCCGATTGCCGCCGACCAGGAGTGCTGCCACAGCCAACGTCCACGATGCCGATCTCCCGGGCCACCCTCCCGGGTCGCTCCGGCAGCCTCCGGATCGTCGCAATGAGAGCATGGCGGGCGGACCTTGTCAATGGCCACGGCTGTCTCATGGAGACTGAGCAGTGCTCAATTCCTCAACTCGGATATAGATAGCGTAGTGCGCTAAGGGAAGCTGTCAGACGCATGGGCTGAAGGAGCCCACGTGCCCAAGCTGCGGCACGCCCGCTCACCCTAAGGATCCCGCCGAGGAACGCACGATCTGCAAGCTCGCGCGCAGCCAGCACGCCCCGGCGACTGGATCCAGCGCGCGAGGATGGTCGCCCGCAGCTGGAGCGGCGCCCGCACACCCAGATCGGCGTCGAGCTCGGCTGCCACCCCAGACCCTGCACGAGCGCATCGCCCGGTTCAACGCCGAAGGCTCGACGGGCTTAGGGCCCGCCCGGGCGGCGGGCTGCCGGGGGCGGCTCACCCAGCACGAGCGCAGCCGCATCATCGCGCTCGTCAAGGCGCCACCGCCGCGGCGGCTGGCCCGGCAGGCCGACGGCACCTGGCCGTCGACCACGAGGGCAAGCCGCCCACTGGACCTGGACGCGTTGACCGCAGCCGCCCACGAGCTGGCCATCCAGGCCGAGCGCAGCCAGGTGCGGCGGATCCTGCTCCGCGAGGGTGCGTTGGCGCCGGACCCGATGTTGACCATGGACGCCATGGTTGCCTGCAGCGCCGCGACTTGCGACGCAAGCCGGCCGCCGTATTCACGTTCATGTACCGCCCCATGTTCAACGGGACTGTCGCTCTACAGGTGGCTGCGGGCGGCTTCATGAGTGAGCTGGCCGCCGGCTGGGCCGAGGTCCGAGGCCGCACCTGGCTGTGGGCGACCATCGCCGACTTCGCGCTGTACCAGGTGGGCGCGCTCGGCGCGCTGTTCGTGCTCGGACCGCTGGTCGCCGACCGTACCCTCGGCGGCCCGTCCGCCTGGGGCGTGCTGCTCGCCGCACTGGGCATCGGCAGCATCCTTGGCGATCTTGTCGCGCTGCGGGCTGCGCCGCAGCGGCTGCTCGTCGCCATGACCTGGCCCTGCTCGCCACGGCGCCGACGTTGCTGCTGCTTGGGCTCGCCGCGCCCGTCTGGACGATCGCCGGGGCGCAAGTCCTGTATGGCGCCGGCATGGCGTTCGCGGTGACCCTGTGGTTCACGGCCTTGCAGCAACACGTGCCACCGCACGTGCTGTCGCGGGTTTCCGCCTACGACTGGTTGGGATCGACGGCGCTGCGCCCGGTCGGCCTGGTCGCCGCCGGCCCGATCGCCACCGCGGTCAGCGTACGAACGACCCTGCTGGGGGCCGCGACGCTCGTGGTCGTGTCCTCGCTCGCCCTGCTCAGCCTGCCGAGTGTCCGCAGCCTGCGACGACGCGAGGACACCGAGGCCACGCAAGCACCGTCATGAGCTCCAGGGAAGCTCGAAGGTGGCGAAGCTCGTCCGAGCCGCAGTTCGCCACGACTACGACCTGCCCCGGGGCGCCCAGCGGTAGGTCAGATAAGCGCCATTAATGGAATGCGTAGGCTCCCCTCTTGCTGGTGCGGCAACACTGCCGCTCCAAGATTCAAAACAGCTCTCGAGGAAACCGATGTCGAGCCCGGTAAAGCAGAAGGGCTCACCAGTCGGCGCGGCCACATCGCGCGCAGGTGAACCTGGAAGCGTGTAGAAGTCGTTGTGTCTCGGGTTCGGCACAAACAGTGGATCTTTGTCGATCACGGATGCGCTGTCGTAGCCACGTGCTTGCCATGCCGCCCACGTCGTGATTGCCGTGGTGTTGAAATCGATTACCGGCGGTGCCTGAAAAAACAGGTTGTTGTTACTGCTAAGCACGGGTACGTTTTGCTTATAGAGGTTGAGGCCAATGTTGGCGCGCGCCACGATGTTATTTAGTAACTGGACGCGCTGTACGGGCGCATCACTTCCGAGGCGAATCGCGCGATAGGCAAGGTTGTAGAAGGTGTTATTCAAGAACCAGACATCCTGGACGTGACCTGGCGCCTGGAACCCGTTGCCTTCGGCGAGGACTTTGCCGCTCTCGATAATTCTCGGTGCGTCGAACACAAGGTTGCGCCGAGCCAAGACGACACCGACGGTACCATTGCCAGCGCCGATGGTCAGTGCGCCACCACTGTCCCACACCCGGTTGAGCTCGACCAGGATGCCGTCGGCATTCTCGTGGACCACCATGGCGAACCCCTGAGGACTTCGATTCTGAGCGAGTGCCGCTCGGTAACCATAGATCTTATTGGCGCGTACTGACACATTGTGACAGGTCTTGATGTCGACGGCGTTCTCGACATCCTGGTAGAACCGGTTAAATTCGATGGTGATGTCGGTTGGAACACCCGGACGCGCAGGGTTGGTGTTCTGACACTGTACTGAGTCGCCGTCGTTGCCGTAAGAGCGGTTGCCCTGGATGAGCACCCGGGCTGAACCGGAGTTAATTAGGACGCCATGACGGTCGACCGCTGAGTTTGGTACCGGTGTTGCCGGGTTATTATGCACGATGCCCTTGAGCAGCGCCGCATCAGTGGCACCAGAGAACGCCACCGCGCCCCCGCCAGTGCTGTTCATGGCCTCGATATTCTGGGCAACAGCATGATCGACGCCATCAAAGCGGATGGCATTGTCTCCTGACCCGGCGGCATCAATCTTGAAGCCCTCAACGATCCAGTAGCTCCTGGTCAGCCACAAGAACGGGCCGCTCAGGGGCGGAGCGCCTGGGGACGGAACCCCGCCCAGGATAGTTGGTGCCTGCTCGTTCGGGGCGGCCGTCAGCCGGATCGGCTTGGCCGGCAACCCCGCATTGGCGGTTGGCACGCGCGACTCTTGGTATGTGCCGGTGTGCACGTGGGCAGTCTGTCCAGCGGTCAGCGTCGTCAGCGCCTTGCCGATCGTTGCCCAAGGCCGTTGGGCGGTGCCGGGGTTGCTGTCATTGCCGCCATCAGCGGGAGTCCGGACATGGAAGATCTGTTGTGGCTGAACCGACAGGAACGTCAGATCAGGGCGAGCCTGCGCCCCGATCTGTGGTGAGTGCGACACTGACGAAGCCGCGCGCACAGTGGCGCCACCGAACACCACAGCAGCCGCCAACAACGTCGCGAGGAGGACCGGAAGGGGCAAGAACCTGCGCATCGGAACCTCCCCGGGGTCTGGCTAGTGTCGCAGAGCGGGAAGAAAGGTCAGGCAAGACAAGACGGCCGGAGGCGCATCGCTCTCGGGGGACATCCCGGTACCCCTCGGCTGTTGGTGTTCCCACACCACCACGTCCAGTCGCAGCCGTTGCGAGCCGGGCTGCCCGGTCAAGGTCAAGAACGCCCAACGTTGCTTGTTCGTCTCCACGCAGAACTGGTAGCCAGGCCGGAGCTGGTTCACCGGCATGTTCCGCGGTGGGTTCTCCCGCAGTTTGGTGGCGCAAGTCCGTCTGCTGACCGCAAAGCCAGTCCCGAGGGGCACCACACGAGTCCACCGATTCGGTCCAATGAGGCCACCCTGGATCCGCGGCGTTCGAGGCGGGCGGACTGATCGGCCGGTATCAAAGTAGATGTCCCCCTCATAGCCATCGATCCCCTGATCCCAATTGACATCCTTGGAGTCAAGGTCCGCGTGGAGCCCGACACCAAGGAGGAGTTCGGCGTGGCGTCGCACCGAGCAGCAACGCAGTGACGGTGGGCTGCTGCAGTCTCGCGAGGATGGGCGGGCGCGCCGTCTGACGTCCAACGCCAGCGATACGTTCTGACGCGCTCTACTGAGCTGCTGGCCGCCACGTCGAGCGGGTCGGGTTGCGCTCGTCGACGGTCGGCGGTGACCACCGCAGTGCCGGGATGGCGTCTGCCCAGGGGAGCTGCCAAGCTTCCCAGGTGAACACCGGTTCGGTCCCGCCCGCGACCCTGGACGCGGTGCTTGAGCGCATCACCTACGCCAACCAGGAGACCGGCTACACCGTCGCCCGGGTGGCCACCGACCGTTCCGGCGATCTTCTTACCGTGGTTGGCCCCCTGCTTGGGGCGCAGCCGGGTGAGCGCCTGCGCCTGCGGGGCCGCTGGCGCAGCCACCCCCAGTACGGCCGCCAGTTCGAGGTCGAGGCCTACCAGACGATGCTGCCCGCCACCGTCCAGGGGATCCGCCGCTACCTCGGCTCGGGGCTGATCAAGGGGATCGGCCCCAAGATGGCCGAACGGATCGTCGACCACTTCGGCCAGGCCACCCTGCGGGTGATCGAGCAGGAGCCCGGCAGGCTGGTCGAGGTGGCGGGGCTTGGCCCCAAACGCACCGCGATGATCACCGCTGCGTGGGAGGAGCAAAAGGCCATCAAGGAGGTGATGGTCTTCCTGCAGGGCGTCGGCGTGTCGACCTCGCTGGCGGTGCGCATCTACAAGAGCTACCGGGACGACGCGATCCAGGTCGTCCGGCGGGAGCCGTACCGGCTCGCCACCGACGTGTGGGGCATCGGCTTCAAGACCGCCGACACGATCGCCCAGCGCCTGGGGATCCCCCA
>DASYUT010000061.1 GCA_036000965.1 Actinomycetes bacterium | reverse complement strand
CCGCGGGTCGTCGCCGGACAGGAACCCGGTGATCGCCAGCATCAGGTTGCTGGCGTCCAGGTCGTCGCCGTCGAACGCCTGGGTGTAGGCGCCGGCGGCATTGCTCCAGCCGTGCTCCAGGATCGCGGCCCGGATCTCCTCGCGGGCGGCGGTCCAGCCCCCCACCCGGTCGGTGGCGCCGAGCGGGCCGGCCAGGGCGACCGCCCGGTCCCGCGCCACCCAGCACATCAGCTTGGAGTACAGGAAGTCGCGCGGCTCGCCGCGGATCTCCCAGATGCCCTGGTCCTTCTCGGTCCAGCGGACCGCGGCGGTGTCGGCCGTCAGGAACCGGCGGGTCACCGGGTCCAGCCCGCCGAGCTGCTCCACCAGCCGCTGGGCGGCGCCCAGCAACTCGCCGTAGACGTCGAGCTGGCGCTGGTCCCAGGCGCCGTTGCCGACCCGCACCGGGCGGCTGGCGCGCCAGCCGCGCAGGTGCGGCAGCTCCCGCTCGGTGAGGTCGCGCTCCCCGCCGATGCCGTACATGATCTGCAGGTCGACGCCGCGCTGCAGCTGGGAGGCTGCGGCGTCGGCCAGGAAGCCGAAGAACTTGTTGGCCTCGTCGGGGCAGGCGGCCACCCACAGCGCCTCCATGGTGAGGCTGGCGTCGCGGACCCAGGTGTAGCGGTAGTCCCAGTTGCGCTCCCCGCCGACGGTCTCGGGCAGCGAGGTCGTGGGTGCCGCCACGATGGCCCCGGTTGGCTGGAAGGTCAGGGCCTGCAGCACCCGGCCGGAGTGGTGCACCAGCTCCCGCCAGGGTCCCTGGTAGGTCTGGTGGATGGCCGACCAGGAGCGCCAGCCCTCCAGGGTGTCGTCCAGGCGGGCGGCGATCTCCTGCTGGTCCCAGGCGGCCAGTGCCGGCTCCCACATCCGCCCGTGATGCAGCGCGAAGCCGGCGGTCTCGCCGGCCCGCAGCGTGAACCGGGCGGTGGCGGTGGCGCCGTCGACCGAGAAGGCGACCGGCGCCGACAGCAGCAGCCGGTCGGCGCCACCCCGGGCGGCCAGCCCGCCCGGGACCGCCTCCAGCAGCGGGTGGATCAGCCCGTACTCGGGCCGCGGGGCGTAGCCGACCTCGAGCTCGACCGCCCCGCTGGTGCAGGCGACCCGGCGCAGCAGCACCCCCGGGGAGCCGGCGCCGAGGTCGTGGCCGCGGTCGTTGCGGCCCAGCGCCATCGCGTCGAGCAGCACCGCCACCCCGGTCGCCGTCTGGAAGGTCGTCTCCAGCGCCATGGTCTGGTCGAGGTAGGCGCGGCCGGCCTGGAACTCGCCGGCCGGCCGGATCGCGAAGTGGCCGGCATCCTGGTCCAGGAGGCGGCCGAACACGGCCGGCCCGTCGAAGCGCGGGAAGCACAGCCAGTCCACCGAGCCGGCCCGGCTGACCAGCGCGGCCGAGCGGCAGTCCGACAGCAGGGCGTAGTCGCCAATCGGCAAGCTGCTCATCGTAGGTTCCTTTCTTCGTGCTAGAGGCCGTAGGCCTCCAGCAGGTGGAGCCAGACCTCGCTGACGGTCGGGAACGACGGCACCGCATGCCACAGCCGCTCGACGGTCGCCTCGCTGACCACCGCCACGGTCGCCGCGTGCAGCAGCTCCTGCAACCCCGGGCCGGTGAAGGTGGCGCCGACCACCACCCGCCTTGCGTCGTCGATCACCAGCTGGCTGGTGCCCCGGATGCCATTGCCGAGCGTGTACGCGCCGGGCACGTCCCCGGTGGCGGTGGTGACCACGGTGACGTCGAGACCCTGGCTGCGGGCCTCGGCCTCAGTCAGCCCGACCGCGCACACCTGCGGGTCGGTGAACGTGACCCGCGGCACGGCCCGCTGGCTGGCCACGTCGGTCACCTCGCGGCCGAGGATCACGGCGGCGGCTACGCGGCCGTGGTACTTGCCCATGTGGGTGAAGGGTGCGAGCCCGTTGCAGTCGCCGATTGCGTACAGCCAGCCGCCGTCCACCCCAACGGCCCTCAGCCGATCGTCGACCAGTACCGGCCGGCCGGGCTCCAGCCCGACGGTCTCCAGGCCGATGCCGCTGGTGGCCGGTCGCCGGCCGACCGCCACAAGGATCTCGTCGCCGACGAGCTCGCGTCCATCCTCCAGGCTGGCGATCACCGGCCCGTCGCTGCCCTGGCGGCGGGCGGCGGTCATGCGCGCACCGGTCACCACGGCGATGCCCTCGGCCTCGAACGCGGCCCGGACCTCCTCGCTGGCGAACGGCTCCTCGCGGAACAGCAGCCGGTCGGCGCCCTCCACGACGGTGACCTCCTCAGATCCGAGGCGCCGGAACGCCTGCGCCAGCTCGGCGCCGACCGAGCCGCCGCCGAGCACCAGCAGCCGCCGCGGCAGCTGCTTGGCGGCGGTGGCCGTCCGGTTGTCCCACGGACGCACCTCGCCGAGCCCCGGGATGGGCGGGACGAGCGGGCCGGTGCCGGTGGCCAGCACCACCGCCTTGCGGGCGTCCAGCCGCCGGGTCGACCCGTCGCGCTTCACCTCAACGACCCGCTCGCCGGCCAGGCGGCCCACCCCGCGCACCAGCTCGATGCCCTGCTCCCGCAGCCAGGGCAGCTGCCCCTGGTCGTCCCAGTTGGCGGTCATGTAGTCGCGCCGCGCGAACGCCGCGGCGGTGTCGAGCTCGCCGGTCACGGCCTCGGTGGCGCCGGGGGCCCGCCTGGCCGCGGCCAGGACGTCCCCGGGTCGGATGAGCGTCTTGGAGGGGATGCACCCCCAGTAGGAGCACTCCCCGCCGACCAGCTCGCGCTCCACCAGCGCCACCCCAAGGCCACCGTCGGCGCAGCGCCCGGCCAGGTGCTCGCCGGCCGGGCCGGCACCGACCACGATCACATCGAACACATCGGTCACGTGATACCTCCTCCGCGCACGGGATGATGGTCGTCGCACGGTTAGCGAAGCAGTCTCAGGAGCCGCGCGTTCGTTACGACCTGGCGACCGCCGCACGGTGTAACGCGGCGCGCGCCTTGAGGACTATCGAGAAGGCGGAGCGTCTGCGAGCTGCCGGGTGGGAGCGAGGACGATCCGCGGGTACTCGTTCACCGGAGCTGGTCCAAGGCTCCTGGCCGTGCTCGACAGCACCTGTAAGCAGGGATGGGCGGGATGAGCGCCGAGGAACTCACCTGCCAGGAGGTCGTCGAAATCCTGAACGACTACCTGGAAGGCGTCATTGCGCCTGACGACCGACTCCGCCTGGAGGAGCACCTCATGATCTGCGAGGGATGCCGCAACTCCCTGGCCCAGCTGGAGACCACCATGAGGCTGACCGGCGGCCTGACCGAGGAGACGGTCCCGGCCGAGGTCATGGCGCCGCTCCTCGAAGCGTTCCGGGGCTGGCGCCGCGAATGAGCGCCGTCCCTCCCGAGCCGTGGACTGCAAGTTCCTGCTCACCGACGGAGTCGCCCCGGTCACCGAGTCTGGTGACTCGCGCCGCAAGCGGACCGGCTGTGGGAGCCTGCGGCGGTATTCCTCTGCGTGTGGGGCTCGGCGCCCGGGGGCAGCGTCGCCTCCACGGATCCTCCAGCCCCGTTGAGGTTCTCCTCGCCCGGGGACGGCCGCCTCCTCGTTATCCGACTGCGTGCTGGTGTCCCTGCCGGAAGAAGTCGAGCGCCCCCGCCACCGAGCTGATGGACTCCCACGTCACCGCGGCACCGAAGGGCTGGTTCCAGAAGGCATTGTCTGTGGCCGGCAGGTCCAGCCCGGTCGGCCCGACGTACAGGTACGGCTCGGGGACTTGGCCGTCGCCCGGTGACACGCCGTAGTTCACCTCGCCGGCACGGATGCCGACGTCGAAGTGTTCTGGCCACAGCGTCACGCCACTTGGGCTGGTCGTCGGCGATCTCGAGCGTCAGCCGGCGCAGGGCCTCGTCGCCGAGCGCGTACCAGTCGGCCAGGCGCTGCGCCGCGTCGGCGTCGACGATCAGGGGAGCGTCGAGGTCGCAGGGCGTGGTCGGCTTGAACACGCTGGAGGGTGCACCCGGTTCGATGCCCACGAGCTCGCCCGCAGCCCGCAGCGTCGTGATCGGAGCGCGTCGCTCCTGACCGCCGGCGCGGAGCACCAGCTGTCCGTGCTCGACGGCGATCGTGCGGCGGTCGTCGCCGAACGGCGGCGTGGCGAAGCCACCATCGACGACCTCCAGCCCGATGCGTCCGGTGCTGCGGTGCCGTGCGGCGCAGAGCACGTGCTCGGCCAGGGCGTGGAACGACTCGCGGGTCTCGGCGAACTGCTGGGGGAGCGTCATCTGCCACCTCGCTGGTCCTGCGCACCGCGCGGATGCGCGGCTCCTGTCGGGCGCAGCGCGAGCGCCCGACCCGTCACCGGTCAGTCTGGCCAACCGGCGTTCCGTTACGCGCCCGCCAGCAGCTGGATCCAACACGAACCCGGCGCACTCCATCTGTAACGGGTGGGGTTGATCGGTGACTACCCGTCAGCAGCCATCACGACCAGACCCGAGGCTCCTCCAGCCCGCGGAGCACAACACATGCGCCATGCAAGCCTGATCGGGGAGTTCGACGCCAGCACCCACGGCGCCTTCCAGGAGCACGACCCGGAGTTCGCGGCCGTGCTGGGACCAGGCCCTCGGCTGGTGCGGGTCGTGGAGACCGAGTCCGGACACCTGTCGGTGGTCGCCGACTCCTTCAACAAGCCCAACGGCCTGGCGTTCTCCCCCGACGAGCGCTACCTGTACGTCGGCAACTGGGACCCCGAGCGCAAGGTCGTGATGCGCTACCAGGTCGACCGCTCGGGAGCCGTCTCGGACGGGACCGTCCTGTTCGACATGACCGGCGCCGATGGCGAGGACGCCATCGACGGCCTCAAGGTGGACCAGGCCGGCAACCTCTACGTCTGCGGCCCCGGCGGCATCTGGGTGCTGTCGGCCGACGGCGAGCACCTGGGCACCCTGCGGCTGCCGGAGAACCCGCACAACCTCGCCTGGGGCGACGACGACGCACGAACGTTGTACGTGACCGCCATGACCAGCGTCTACCGCCTGCGGCTCAACCTCCCCGGCATCCGCCCGCAGTAGCGGGAAAGGAGAACCCATGAGCAACGGCCTGATCCCCGGAGCGGTGCTGCCCGACTTCGAACTCCCCGACGACCAGGGGACGATGCGGCGGCTGTCGCAGCTCCAGGGTGAGGACGCGATGATCCTCATGCTCGGACGCGGCGAGCACTGCCCCCGGGAGCGCCAGCACCTACGAGAGATGGTCACCTTCCACCAATGGTGCGCGGTCGCCTTCACGGAACTTGTGACCGTGCTGCCGAATAACCTGCGCGACACCAACAAGATGCGCATCGCGACCGGCGCCTACTGGACCTTCCTCGCCGACGCCGACCTGCAGGTGCAACACACGCTGGACATCCGCGAGTACACCGACCCCCACCACGACGCCACCGTCCCCCACACCGTCGTGCTGGCGCCTGGGCTGGTGATCGACAAGGTGTACGTCGGCTACTGGTTCTGGGGCCGGCCCTCCACCCACCAGCTCTGGGCGGACCTGCAGGACCTGTTTCGGCGCACCAAGGCGGACTTCGACCCGACGCGGCCTGAGGTGCGCGCCGCCTGGGAGCAGGCCCAGACCGCCGCCCCACCGTCCGGCGAGCCGCAGCCGACGCATGCCTAGCCAGCGACCACCGCACCGCACCAGGAGGACGTCATGAAGGGACTCGACGGAAAGGTCGCCATCGTCACCGGCGGCAGCTCCGGCGTCGGCCAGGCGATCGCCATCCGGCTGGGCGAGGAGGGCGTCAACGTGGCCATCAACTACGTCGGGCCGGTCGAGGGCGCCGAGGCGACCCGGGAAGCCATCGAGCAGGGCGTCGACATCTGCATGAAGAAGATGAGCGAGAGCGGGACCCGTCCGATCCTGGTCCACGCCGACGTGGCCGACGAGGACGACGTGGCCCAGATGTTCGAGCGCGTGCTGGACGAATACGGACGGCTCGACTACCTCATCAACAACGCCGGCATCCAGATCGCCGCCGACACCCAGCTGTTGCCGGTCGCCCATTTCGACAAGGTGCTGGCGGTCAACCTGCGGGGCGCCTTCCTCTGCGCCCAGCACGCGGTCCGGCACTTCCTGGACGCCGACCGGCCAGGGGTCATCATCAACGTGTCCAGCGTCCACCAGCTCATCCCCAAGCCGCGGTTCGTCGGCTACTCGGTGTCCAAGGGCGGCATGCAGAACCTCACCCGGACCCTGGCGCTGGAGTTCGCCGCCCGCGGCATCCGGGTCAACGGCATCGGTCCGGGCGCCACCGTCACGCCGATCAACCGGTCCTGGATCGACGATCCGATGAAGCGGGCCATGGTGGAAAGCCACATCCCGATGCGCCGCGCCGGCGATGCCGAGGAGATGGCCGCCGTCGCCGCCTTCCTGTGCTCCGACGAGGCTGCCTACATCACCGGCCAGACGGTCTTCATCGATGGCGGCCTCACCCTCTATCCCTCGTTCGAGACGACCTGGTCGTCGGAGTGATGGGCGCATGACCGACACCGAGATCCCCGACGCGCAGGCCGACACCGGCGTCTGGTGGCCGTCCCGCTACGGTCCCGACGACCAGGCCGGCGCCCTCAATGAGATCACCCCCGAGGGGGTGCTCCAGGCGGTGGGGCTGGTGCGGCGCGGGCAGGTGTACGACCTCGCCCACGTCCTGCACCAGGACATCCCGGCCTTCCCCGGGCGCACCTTCCGCCAGTACCTG
>DASYUT010000060.1 GCA_036000965.1 Actinomycetes bacterium | reverse complement strand
GGAGATCGAGCTTCGTTGGTGCTATCGACGCTTCGTTTGGTACTACGGGCTCGCCGCCCAGTGACCTGGCCAGGTCGAGTCCCGCTTGCCGCGGTGTGCCGGCGCTGGAACGACCAGGTTATCGGCCCGCAAGCCCTAACGGCGGATCTCGATCAGGGGGACGAGCTGCTCGGCCGGGGTCAGCGAGCCGTGGTGGCCGGTCAGCCGGGCCTGGGACGGGTCGACCTCGCGCTGCACGATCCCGACCGGGCCGAAGGCGGCCGCGACCACGTCGCCGACGCGGGGCCGGACCCGGTCGGGCACCTGCGACCCGAACCAGCCCGACTCGACCGCCTCCTCGCCTGAGACGACCCACATCACGTGGCCGAGCAGCTCCCGCCAGGCGGCCAGCACGTCGCCGGCGGCCCCGTCCCTGGCGTGGACGTGGCGGGCGCGGGCCTCACCGGCGAGCAGCCGTACGCCCGCAGCCAGCTCGGGCTGGTCGGCCAGGTCGATCCGCTGCTCGGGCCGTAGGTCGACCATGCCATGGTCGCCGGTCACGAGCAGGACCGCGTCGCGCGGCAGGCGGTCGGCCAGGTGCGCGGCCAGGCGGTCGACGTGGGCGAGCTGCAGCCGCCAGGCGTCGGTCGCGGTGCCCCTGACGTGCCCGGTCTTGTCCAGGTCGGGATGGTAGGCGTAGACCAGGCTGCGCCTGCTGCCTGCCAGGTGGCGCGCTGCGGCGGCGGCCTGGTCGCCCAGGGACAGGACCGCGGCGTACACGCCGCCTCGCAGGACCGCCCGGGTGAACCCGGAGGCGGCGTGCTCGCCCGGGCCGAGCAGGCTGACCGCGACCCCGTCGGCTGCGGCGCGCTCGAAGGCGGTCGTCTCCGGTTGCAGCCGCTCGGGCACGAACCGGTCGCGCAGGTCCCTGTCCCTGGACCCGCCGAGGCCGTAGGGGGCCCAGCGCAGGCAGTTGAACGCGCGCTCCATCCCGGGCAGCGCGATCGTGTAGCCGACCAGGCCGTGCTCGGACGGCGGGAGGCCGGTGCCGATCGACCCGAGGCTCGACGCCGTGGTCGACGGGAAGCCGGCGGTAAGCGGCGACCCCGACTCGGCCGCGGCGGCCAGGAACGGCGCCCAGGTCCGGTTGGCGAGCAGCAGCTCCCAGCCGAGCCCGTCGACCACCAGCAGGCAGGCCCGGCGGGCCGGCTCGAGCCCGAGCGGGTTGCGGCAGCCGGGCACGTCCAGGGCGGCGAGGAGGGACGGCATGAGGTCGGACAGGGACGCCTCGCCGTAGCGGGGCACGGTTGGGGCGGGGACGCTCACGTCGGCCCCGGCGGGATCTGGCTGCATGCGCCGAGGTTAGCAAGGCCGCGCGGCCTGGGACTCGGCCCTGCCCGCCGTTCGGGACCGGCCCCTGCCGCACCTCGTTGCCGTACCGGGGGTAGCCCTTCTCGATCGGCCCCCTCCCCGCCGTTCGGGGACCCGCCGTTCGGGGACCCGCCGTTCGGGACCGGCCGCCGCGCCGTCGTAGGATGCGCCGGGCTGGGCTGTGACCGACGGGCGATGGTGGTGGAGGGCGCGTGGCCGAGGAGAGGCGGGACCTGCCGACCTACAACGTGCTCAAGAGCTGGGCGTTCGACGACTGGGGCCTGTACGGCCGGGGTGACGAGCTGCTCAGCCGGGCGCTGGCCCGCCACGCCCGGGTGGCCCGGGTCTTCCACGTGCAGCCCCCGGTCGACCCGGCCGAGCTGCGCAGCCGCTTCCGCGACCCGCGCTGGGAGCAGGACATGGCCGGGCAGCTCCGCCGCTTCTCGGGCGTGGAGGACGAGGGCGTGCTGCTGTTCACGCCGCGGGCCGACCCGCAGCGGCCCGACGCCGCCCTGGACCGCACCATCGAGCGGCTCGAGAGCGAGCAGGCCTTCGGCGACCCGCTCATCATGCTGCACGGGCTCACCGACCGGTTCTCGGTCGACCTGGCCCAGCGGCTCGGCGGCCGCAGGGTGACGCGGGTGGCGCAGATCCGCCGCGACGCCCGGGCCGCCTACCCGCCCGACGCCGACGAGCGCGGCGTCCTCGACGACATCTACGCCGCCCAGGTGCCCCGGGCCGACCTGGTCTGGGCGGGCACGGGCGAGCTGGTGGAGGAGCTGAAGGCGCGCAACCCGCGGACCGTGCTGCACCCGGTCGGTGCCGACCAGGGGCTGGCCAGGGGCCGGCCCGCGCCGGAGCTCGCCGACCTGCCCCGGCCGCTGGTCATCTACGCCGGCTCGATGCGCGCCTACCTCAACGTCGGCCTCATCCGGGGGACGGCAGAGCGGCTGGCCGACCACAGCTTCGTGTTCGTGGGCCCGGCCGCCGACTTCCTCGCCCAGCTGCTGTCCGGGGTGCGCAACGTCCACGTGATCGGGCCCCGGCCCTACGACCTGCTGCCCGACTACCTGGCCGCGGCCGACGTCGCCATTGCGCCCCACCAGGTCGCCCCGGCCACCCGGGCGGTGGTGCCCGAGAAGCTGTTCGGCTACCTGGCGGCCGGGCTGCCGGTCGTGACCACCGCGGTCGCCGGTGCCCAGGACCTGCGCCGGCTGGTGTGGATCGCACGCGACCCGTCGGAGTTCGCGCGCGCCATCCAGGGCGCGCTCAAGCGGGACCGGGAGCGCCGGCAGACCCTCCGGCAGGCCGCGGTCGCCCCCCTGTCCTGGGACGCGATCGCCGACCACGTCGTGGCCAGCGTGGACGCGGTGCGCGCGGAGACCGAGCTGCCCTCGCCGCCCGACCTGAAGGTGCCGGCCATCCCAGGCTTCCTGGCCCGCTGAACTCGCCCAGGCGTGGCATGCTGGGCCGGCGAGGCCCATCGAGAGGAGTGCCCGTTGCCCGACGACCAGGTGCCGGACGACCGCCCGGAATGGCTGGCCCGCCACGCCCAGGCGCCCGCCCAGGCCACCTGCTACCGGCATCCCGACCGGCCCACGGCGCTGCGCTGCTCGCGCTGCGACCGGCCCGTCTGCGGCGAGTGCGCCCAGCCTGCCCCGGTCGGCCAGCTCTGCCCGGACGACGCCAGCGAGCGGGCCGACGTCCGGCGGCTGCCCGAACCGGGCCGCCCGGTCGTCACCCTCGGTCTGCTCGCCGTCAACGCGGTGATGCTGCTGGTCGAGGCGGCCCAGAGCGGCGGCGTGGCCGGGCTGCTCGACCCGTCCTCGCCGGCGCTGTGCCGGCTCGGCGCCCTCAACTCGGCCGCGATCGCCGAGGGCGGGCAGTACTGGCGGCTGTTCACGGTGATGGTGCTGCACGCCGGGATCCTCCACTTCGCGCTGAACAGCTACGCCCTGTACGTGTTCGGACCTCAGCTCGAGTACGTGCTCGGCCGGGCCCGCTACCTCGCCCTGTACGTGGGGGCCGGGTTCGTCGGGGCGGCCGCGAGCTTCGCGATCGGCCGCACCGTGCTCGGGGTGGGCGCCTCCGGGGCGATCTTCGGGCTGCTCGGCGCGCTGGTGGCGTTCTTCTTCCGCCGGCGCCGGGCGATTGGCGGCGCCCCCCTGCAGAATCTCCTCTTCATCGTGGCGATCAACCTGTTCCTGGCCACCCGGATCCCCAACATCGACAACCTCGCCCACATCGGCGGCTTCGTGGGCGGACTTGCCGGCATGGCCCTGCTCGACGTCGTCCCTGCCGGCAACCGCCGCCTCCAGCTCCTCGCCCTGGCCGCGCCGTTCGTGCTCGGCCTGGCGCTCACTGCCTACGGGGTGGCCAGCTTCCCGGCCGGCACCGGCGAGCCGTCCTGCGTGGCCCTGTGACCGGTCCCGCGACCCTTACCACGGGCCCTCTGCCGGTCCCGCGACCCTGGCCGCGGGCCCTCTGACCGGTCCCGCGACCCTGGCCGCCCGGCACTGAACGCGTGGAGCGCCTGCGGCCCCGGGCATCACATCCCGCTCGGCAGGTTTGCCGAACTGCTCGGGGTCCGCCTGGCAGCGGACGATCCTTCCAAGCCGACGGCCAAATTCGGCCGTCGGGCTCGCGCTTCAGGTGGTGCGGTCAGCCCAGGCGGTCGGAGTTGCCGCGGCGGTCCGGCTGGGTGGCGTGCAGCGAGCGGGTGGCCAGGTACAGCGAGTTGCTCATCGCGATCCGGAACGGCTCCGTCAGCCCCAGCGCGACCACGATGGCGACTTGGGCGAGCAGCGCGATCCCGGGGGCGTCGCCGACCCGGCCGACCGCCTGCAGGAACCCGATGCCCAGGCAGATCGGGAAGTGGGCGGCTGCCACGCGGTGGGACACGGCGGCGGCCACGCGGACGCGGCGCTCGCCGTCGAGCACGATCCGCTGGATCAGCACGGCCAGGAACGCGAAGGCGACCGCGAGGAGCGGCACCGTACCGACCTCGAACACGGTCCGCTCGCTCCTGCTCAGCGTGGCGAGGTCCCGGGCGCCGAGCAGCAGCAGCGCCACCATGGAGGCCAGCGCCAGGTAGAGGAACTGGAGCAGGGCGCCCCGGAAGCCGGGACCGGCCGACCGGCGTGTGGCGGCGAGCGCCTGGCCGGGCTGGTGGGGGCCGGGCTGGAGCGCGCCGGCCAGGTAGGCGACCAGGAACAGCTCGGCCAGCACGCCGGCCACGACCAGTGCGAGGCCGCCGACGACCTGGACCGGCTGCGAGGCCCGCTGGAGCGCGAGCGAGGCGGCGCCGAACGCGACGGTGGCCACGGCGGCGAGCGGCCGGCGCTGGTACTGGCGGCCGGCCTCGCGGAGGATGGAAGCAAGCACGTGGGATCTCCGGCGCGGTGACGTGGGACGCGACCCTATCTTCGTGGGACGCGACCCTATCCTAGAGGGTTAGTTCCCCGACCCGCCTCCAACCCGTTGACCAGCGGGTTTGCCGTCGAGGTGGGCGATCAGGCACCCCGAACGGAACAGTAGCGGATCGACCCCTACGAATCGGCCTGCCGCACCGGCCCGCCAGTGCGCGAGTCGAGCCACCCGGTCTCTCCGCCGTCGTAGAGGCCGCCGTGACGCTCGACGATGGTTTCCACCATCTCGTGTCGCTCGATCATGTCCTCGACGGGAACCTCGCGTGCCGCGCGCAGCAGCCACTTCAGTCGGGGATCCCACGGTGTCTTAAGCGCTCTCTTTGGCGCGCTCCGGAGCTTCACTGCCACCGCGCTGATCGTTGCTGCTTCTTCTGGTCCGTAGTCGATCAGAGCGCGTTGTACGTGTCTGTGGGCCGTCCACGGCCATGGTGGAGCATGAAACTGCCGGTCTTCGTGCTTTCGACTGTGCTCCGTGTATCTCTCTCTGATGCTCAGATGAGTTCGATCTGGGGGTATGCAGGCCGCCACATGGCCTGGTGGATCTGTTGAACGGGAGAGCTGAGCTCGGCCTGGGCCAGGCCTTCCTTCTCGGCCGCGAGGGCAACGGCGACGCCGACCGCGGCGGAGACCATGCGCAGGCTCTCCACCGGTGGCAGTAGCGCCGCCCCGAGCGTCATGGCGTCGGAGAGTTCCGCGACAGCGTCGGCGGCCGCCTCCAGCATCGGTTCGTTGATGCGTCTGGCTTTGGCGACGGCCACGCCGAGGCCCAGGCCGGGGAAGATCAACGCGTTGTTGGCCTGGGCGATCCGGTAGGTGCGACCCTCGTAGGTGACCGGCGGGAAGGGGCTGCCGGTGGCGACCAGCGCCCGTCCCTCGGTCCAGCGGATCAGGTCCTGGGGCAGCGCCTCGCACTTCGACGTGGGGTTGGACAGCGGCATGATGATGGGCCGCTCGACTTTGGAGGCCATCTGACGAACGATCTGCTCGCTGAACGCCGCCGGCTGCGTGGAGGTGCCGATCAGCATGGTCGGCTCGGCGTTGGCCACCACGTCGGCCAGCCCGATCCCATCGCCGCTGCGTGACCAGTTCGCGACCTCGCCGGCCGGGCGGGCGTAGGGCATCTGGAAGTCACGCAAGGTGGCGGCCCGGTCATCGGTGATCAGCCCCTTGCGGTCTAGGGCGTAGAACCGTCGGGTGGCCTCCTCGCGGGTCAGCCCCTCGCGGACCATGACGTCGCGCATCATGTCGGCGATGCCCATCCCGGCGGTACCGGCGCCGTGGATGACCACGCGCTGGTCGCGCATCCGGCCGCCCGCGACGCGCACGGCGGCGACCGCGGCGGCCAGGACGACCGCCGCGGTGCCTTGCATGTCGTCGTTGAACGTGCAGACCTGGTCGGCGTACTTGTTCAGGATCCGCCGCGCGTTGCTGACCCCGAAGTCCTCCCAGTGCAGCAGCGCGTTGGGGAACAGCTTCGTCGCCGCCGTGACGTACGCGTCGATGAGCTCGTCGTAGCGGTGGTCGCGTACCCGGGCGTGCCGGTTCCCCAGGTACATGTCGTCGCTGAGCAACGCCAGGTTGTCGGTGCCCATGTCCAACACCACCGGGATCACCCGGAGCGGGTGGATGCCCGCCGCCGCGATGTACACGGCCAACTTCCCGATGGCGATCTCGATCCCGCCCACACCCCAGTCCCCGATACCGAGGATGCCCTCGGAGTCGGTCGCCACGATCAGGTCGACATCCTCGGCGCCCGTGCCGTGGTTACGGAACGCCTCCTCCACGTTCTCGGGGTGGTCGACGGACAGGTAGACCCCGCGCGGGCGGCGGAACTCGTGGCTGAACCGCTCGATCGCCTGGCCGATCGTCGGGGTGTAGACGATCGGCAGCATCTCCTCGAGGTGCTCGGTGAGCAGCCGGTAGAACAGCACCTCGTTGCGGTCCCGCAGGTTGCCCAAATACACGTTCTTTCCCAGATCGTCGGCCTGCCGGCCGAACTGCGCATACGTACGGCGCAGCTGCGCCTCCATCGTCGACACGCCGGAAGGCAGCAGACCGGTCAACCCCAGCGCCTGCCGCTCCTCGGGGGTGAACGCCGTCCCCCGGTTCAACAGCGGAGATGCCAGCACCGAACGGCCACGGATGCGGACCCGCGCCACCGTACCCGCCGCCGTTTGGACCAGCTCATATGGACGCTCGGACATTCCGCCACCTTCTCGACTCGACGCCGAGAACACCTACACTGAGAGGGCTTCGGCGACTACTTCTTCGGTAGGTACAGTTCGGGCCTCGTTTCCTCTCGAGAGTGCCTCTCCGGCCAATCCAATGGTTTCCGACAAATTAGTGAGATGCAGGCGTCACGGTCCCGCCCCAGTCTGTTCAATGTGTGAGAGCGGAGGGCCGGTGGGACTCCGCGTACTCCTCCGGGGTCTCGTAGTCCTCGGGCACGTCGATGTCCTCGATCAGTGACGGGTCGTCGAGGACCTCGCGGAACCGTTCCTCGTCTCGCTCGCCCTCCCACCTGGCGATGACCATCGTGGCCACGCCGTTGCCAATGAGGTTGGTGATCGCCCGGGCCTCGGACATGAAGCGGTCGATGCCGACGATGAGCGCGATGCCCACGGCGGGGACGTGGCCGAAGGCCTGCAGCCCGGCGGCCAGCGTCACGAGGCCGGCGCCGGTGACCCCGGCTGCGCCCTTCGACACCAGGAGCAGCAGCAGAAGCAGGCCGATTTGCTGCCCGATGGACATCCGCGTGTTCGTCGCCTGCGCGATGAAGATCGCCCCCATCGTCAGGTAGATGCACGTGCCGTCAAGGTTGAACGAATAACCAGTAGGGATGGTCAGCCCGACCACGGACTTGGCCGCCCCGGCGTTCTGCAGCTTGGCCATGATCCGCGGCAGCACCGACTCCGACGACGAAGTGCCCAGCACGATGAGCAGCTCGTCCTTGATGAGCCGGATGAATTTCAGGATGTTGAAGCGCCCCAAGGCCGCAGCGACCCCGCCGAGGACGACCAGGATGAACAACAGGCAGGTCAGGTAGAAGGCCACCATGAGGGTCGCCAGGTTGCCGAGTACCCCGATGTCGAAGCGGCCCACGGTGTAGGCCATGCCGCCGAAGGCGCCGATGGGGGCGGCGTACAGAACGATGTGCACGATTCGGAAGATCATCTTGCCGATGGCGTCGATCCCGGCCACGATCCCGGCGCCGAGACTGCCGATCGCCGTGAGCGCGATGCCGCTTAGTACGGCGATGAACAGCACCTGGATGATCTCGCCCTCGGCGAAGGCACCGACGAAGGTGTCGGGGATGATGTGCAGCAGGAACGGAACGATTCCGCTCGGGGTCTCCTGCAGGCTGCCGAGCGTCTCCTTCGCGTCCGCTGGGTCGGGGGTGACGTTGAGTCCCACTCCGGGGTGGATCACGTTGACGACGACGAGGCCGATCGCGAGGGCGATCAGCGTCATGGTGATGAAGTACGCAAGAGCCTTAACCCCGAGCCGGCCGGCCTCGGTGAGGTTGCCCAGCGAGGCGATGCCCACCACGACCGTTGTGAAGATGATCGGGGCGATGAGCATCCGGATGAGCTTGACGAAGCCGTCGGCCAGCGGCTTGAGCTCAACCGCGAAGCTCGGCGCGACCACTCCCACGACTGCACCCGCAACGATCGCGAGCAGCACCCAGAAGTACAGGTGATGGTAGAGCGGCTTGCGCTTGACGCCCGGCTCAGTGCCTGGCTCGCTGGCAGCCCGAGAGACGGGTTCTCCCGAGGTGCCGGGTCCTCCCGAGGATTCGGACATGGGCCCTCCCTTTGGATGCCGATGTGGGGTAGCCGCTTGTGCGCGTGCCTCAAGAGAGAATCTGGGGACAAAGGCCGATCGATGTGCCTCGCTGACTATTCTGCCCATCGAGCGTCCGTGATGAAACATCACGACTTGGTGCACAGGTGACCCCTGAGGCAGGGCCCCGGCGAGGTCGCGGTTCGTCCCTGTTTGTCCGATGGCCCTAGGGTCGTGGCCCGGCGCCACGCGACCGCGCTGGTCCAGGCCGGGAGCCAGCCTCCAGCGACAGGCATGGTCGGGCCTTTGGGGCAGACCGCGACTTGCCGGGGCCCTGACTCAAGACCACCTTCAAGGCCCTACGCAACGTCGGCTGCTGCCCCTGGGAGATCGGCAGGATCGCCGCGGCTGCGCTCGTGCGCTCGTGCTCCTGCCCATCGACCACGACCCCACCACCTGATCACCCGGCGCCACACGCCGCGACGCGGAAGGGCTCATGGTCCTGACGCAGCGTCTTCGGGCTCGTGCCGACGATCGTCACAACCGGCCGGGCCACAGCGGTCGTGCTGGCGTTGCCGATGCCACGCCGGTGCCTGGACGGCAGGCCCTCCTGGTGCGCGCCGTCGTGTCCGCCCTCGCCAGGTCGCCGCCGCCCGACCGCGGAGACGTCAGCGCGGCGGGTCACCATCGAGGGTTGGTGTGAACCGGCAGCGGCCGGCCCGGCACTCCTGGATCGTCGTGGTGATGGTGCGGCGGGTCCGGCGCAGTTGGGCGATCTTGGCGTCGATCCGGTCGACCACGGCCTCCAGCCGCCACCGCTCGCTGTCGCAGGTCGCGGTGCCGGCGTCATGGGCGTGGAGCGCGTCGATGACCTCCTCCAGCGTGAACCCCAGCTGCTGCAGGGCGCGCGCCATCCGGATCCGCTCCACCGTGGACGCGGTGTAGCTGCGATAGCCCGACGGCCGGCGCGCTGGTGTCGGCAGCACACCGCGCCGTTCGTAGAAGCGGACCGTGTCCACGCTCACGTCGGCTTCCGCTGCGACCTGGCCGATCTTCACACGCCTCACCGCTTGACTCTGAACTTAGGTCCAGAGTTTAAGGTTGGCGGTGACAGGGCGCAACACCCGACCACAACCCGAGGAGCAGCACCGATGGACAGCCCGGCAACCACCACACCGATCGTCTGCGACATGACCACCGCCCCCGACACCGGCCCGGAACGCCTGCAGGAGTACCAGCGGCTGTTCACCCAGGCCCTCATCGGCCGGGAACGGACCGCCGAAGGGATCCGGTTCCGGTTGCGCGCCGACGACGGCATCCAAGCCTGGACAGGCGACCTTGCCGCCCGCGAGAAGGCATGCTGCCCATTCTTTGACTCCAGCATCACCACCGACGGCGACGAGGTGCACTGGGACGCCACCGTCATCGACGACGACATCGCCCGCGCCATCCTCGAGGAGTTCTACAACCTGCCCGACACCGTCGCCGACGGTGTCGAAGGGCTCGAGAACCGGCTCACCGAGCGGGGCCTACAGCTCACCGCAACCCCGGCCGGCACCGTCACGCAGGTCCACCGCGCCGCCGGCGACGGCGCCTCCGGCGCGCCCGCACCATCACCCCAACGCTGACCACGCCTGGACAACAAGGACACCGCTGGCCCGGATGCGCCGGTCTGCCCGACGTGCAGCCGCGCCGGTTCCGGCCCGCCAGGCCAGCGACAACGGCCGTTCCACCCGGCGGGGTCCCGTGCGGCTCAGACGCGCCCACCTGGCCTGGCCGTGGGAGCGGCTCGGCGCCACACGGCAGACCGCATGCCGCGGTTGGCCCGGCGCAAGCCGAGGCCACGTCAACCCGGAGCCGTAGTACTGCCCTAATGGAAGTTCGTGGGTGGTCAGGAGCTGGCTGGTGGGAGGTTGTTCTGCCAGGCGGTGGGGTCGTTGAGGTACAGCCCGCAGGCGCAGTCCGGGGCCTCCTCGGGCGTGCCGGTCGGCAGGCCGCTTGGCAGGACTGAGTCCTGGTAGCCGTCCCGGCTGGCGAGGTAGATGGCGAACCCCCACAGGCTGGCCGAGCGCTCGTAGCGCAGCCGGCACAACCGGAGGCCTCGCCGGTGTGCAGCTCACCGTCGAGGTAGGCGAACCGGCCACGGAAGCGCACGTGCACGTCGGCGAGCTCGCCCCACCGCTGACGTGCCTGGTCCAGCAGCCGCTGGTGTAGAGAGACCTTGGTCGACCCGGGGATCGTTGGCGCTGGCATCGGCCCATCATCCCCTGCCCCGGTAGCCTGCTGCCCGGTCGGCCAGCGGGGCCGGCTTCCAGGAGGGAGGTGTGGTGGCACGAGCAGGTGGGCGCGGCCCGTTCCAGATCAGCCTGCGGGCAGCGGAGCGCCGCTTCCTCAAGGCCCGGGCCCGCCGCCAAGCGGTGCCGTGGCGAGAGGTGGTCCGCGCCAGGATCGTGCTGGACGCCGCGGCGGGGCTGCCCGACGCGCTGCTCGCCCGGCGTGTCGGCGTCGCGCCCAACACCGTCATCAAGTGGCGCAAACGCTTCTGGGAACAGGGATTCCAGGGCCTGCGGGACCGCAAGCGGCCCGGCCGGCCGCGGGTGTTCCCGGCCGCGGTCGTGGCGGCTGCCAAGGCGGTCGCCTGTTCGCTACCCCGAACCCGCGGGGTGCCGCTGTCGCGGGTGATGACCGTCGAGCCGCACGCGTCGGCCGAGCGGGTGTTCTGGGTGGTCGACAACGGCTCACCCCACCGCGGCCAGGCGTCCATCCAGCGGCTGGAGGGCGAGTACAGAACCTGTGCTTGGTTCATCTGCCCGTGCACGCCTCGTGGCTCAACCAGATCGAGATCGTCTTCTCGGTGTTTCAGCGCAAAGTGCTGACGCCCAACGACTTCACCGACCTCGCCGAGGCCCAGCAGCGCCTGCTTGGCTTCCAGGCTCGCTACCAGCAGACCGCCGTGCCGTTCGACTGGCGGTTCACCAGTTCGGACCTGGACCGACTCCTGTGCCGCCTGGACGAAACGGAGCAGCTTGCCAACGCCACCTGACCGAGCACCAGCCTCTCCGCCAAGCGGCATAACCACCCGCGCGGACCCCCAGTATGGCAGGACTGCGGCCCGACGCTTGTGATGGCTCGGTTACCGACATATAGTTGGGCGCATGGCACACGACCGTCGCCCACCACGCCCGATGCGGGAACCCACCTACTTCGTGCTCGCCGCGCTCCTGGACGGCCCGCTGCACGGCTACGGCATCATCCAGCACGCCTACCAGCTGTCCGGCCAGCGCGTCCGGCTGGCCGCCGGCACCCTCTACGAGGCACTGGACCGGCTCGCCAGCAGCGGCGACATCACCGTCGACCGCCAAGAGACCGTCGACGGGCGCGTGCGCCGCTACTACCGCCTGACCCAACAGGGCCGCCACGCGCTGCACCAGGAAGCAACCCGGATGGAGCAGGCCGCACGGATCGTCACGCGCCGGCCCGCCACACCGGCAAGCAGGCCGTCCCCAGCATGAGCCGCCGACCACAGCTCCGCCGCCAGCGCTGGTACCGCCTGCTGCTGCTGGCCTACCCGCGCGCCTGGCGGCACGAGCGCGGCGCCGAGCTCCGCACCACACTCCTGGAGGCAGCCCAGACCCAGCCCGGGCGGCGGCCGCCCGCGCTCAGGGAAGCGGCCAGCCTGCTGGTGGGCGGCCTGCGGACCCGCACCCGGATGGCCGCCGCCGGCTCGGTTGGCAGGCTGTGGCACAGCGGGCTGCACCTGGGGGCGCTGCTGCTGCTGCTCAGCCAGGCCGCCGCCGCGCTGCACACGCAATGGGCCGAGCTGGCGTGGGCGCGCTCCCAGCACACCCTCTACCCGCCCAGCCCACTGGCGCTGCTGCCGATCCTGGGCGCGCTGAGCGTGCTGCGCGGGCGCCTGCGCGTCGGGCTGGTGCTGACCGCCCTGACCGCCGCGGTCGCGTTCAGCCCGGCGGCGACCAACATCAACATTGGCGCGCCGCCGGGCTCATGGGGCACGGCGGCAGGCTACCTGCTGCCGATTGCCATCGTCGGCCTGCTGGCCTGGCAGCGACCACCTCCCCAGCCACGGTCATGGCTGTGGCTGCTGGTCCCCGTCCTGGTAGCCCTCGACGCCACGGCCACGGGCTATGTCATCAACGACACCGGCGGGCAGGTCACCTGGCTGCTGCTGCCCGCGCTGCTCCTCGGCGCCCTGGCCTTGGCCCCGGTCGACCCGCGGCCGGCGATCGGCGCCACCGTCTTCTTGGCACCGCAGCTCGCCAAGATCCTTGAGGTTCCCCTGGCCACCCGGCAACCGATCGGCGTGCTGCTGTGGGCCGGCGGCACCCTGGCGCTCCTGCTCGCGGCCATCTGGGGCACCCGCCGACTCACCCGCGCCTGACCGCCGCGGCTGCTGCGCTGGCTGGCCAAGCACGGCAACTCCCGAAGGCTGCATGACCACCACGCACGAACTTCTATACGCGAGCACTATCTATGCAGACGATGCGTTCTACACAGGGTCTCACGTCGTTTCGCCCGATGTTGCGACGGTTGCAGCGTCCCCAGACCAGCGCGGACGAGGCTGGACGTAGCCGGACGAGGATGGACGAGACGTAACGAGGTCGTTACAGAGGGAGTCGGCCGTCACGGGGCGGGGGGATCATCAATATGAACAGGAACGGAATAATCCAGGGTGGACGAGGCTGGATCAGGGTCCTGCTCATCCTCATCGAAGGTACGATCTACCTGGCAAAACGTGGACCAGGGTGGACGTAGGTGGACGGGGCTGGACCTGCGGGACCAACCTAGAGGGATCGTGAAGCCACCCGCCCCTGAGAAGCCACCCGCCCCTGAGAAGCCACCCGCCCCTGGAGGGAGCGTCGATGCCGTCCCAGACCGATGCCGTCCGCCTGACCTCGCTCTCCCACGGCGCCGGGTGCGCGTGCAAGCTGCCCCTGGCCGCGCTCGACGAGCTGATGCGGGCGGTCGGTCCTGGGCTCGGTGCGGCAGCCGGCGACCTGCTGGTAGGCGCCGGCGAGGGCGACGACGCGGCTGTGTACCGTCTGGACGGGTCCAGGGCGCTGGTCTTCACCACCGACTTCTTCACCCCCATCGTCGACGACCCGCGTGACTGGGGGCGGATCGCCGCCGCCAACGCGCTGTCCGACGTGTACGCGATGGGCGGGCGGCCGCTGGTCGCGCTCAACCTGACCGCCTGGCCGGCCGCGACCCTCTCCCTCGAGCTGCTCGCCGAGGTGCTGCGGGGCGGCGCCGAGGTGGCCGGGGAGGCGGGCTGCCTGGTCGTCGGCGGCCACTCGGTCGACGACCCGGAACCGAAGTACGGCATGGCCGTGGTCGGCCTGGCCGACCCGGGCCGCCTGCTCACCGTCGACCGGGCCAGGCCAGGCGACCACCTGGTGCTCACCAAGCCGCTCGGCACCGGCGTGGTCGCCACCGCGCTCAAGCGCGGCGGCGCCGACCCCGGGTCGGTGGCGAGCGCGGTCGCGTCGATGACCGCCCTGAACGCGGACGCGTCCGAGGCGGCCCTGGCCGCCGGCGTGCGCGCGGCCACCGACGTGACCGGCTACGGGCTGCTCGGCCACCTCCACCGCATGCTGCGGGCGAGCGGCGCGGCCGGCGAGGTGGACGCGGCCCGGGTGCCGTTCCTGCCCGGCGCCGCCGAGCTGGCCGGGGCCGGGTTCGTCGCCGGTGGGACCAGGAGCAACGAGGCGTTCCTGGCCGGCAAGGTGGAGCTCGACCCGGGCGTCCCGCCGGTGGTCGCCACCCTGCTCCACGACGCCCAGACCTCGGGTGGCCTGCTGCTCGCGGTCCCTCCCGGCGCCCTGGCCAGCCTGGTCGACGACCTGCACGGCCGCGGCCTGCGGCCCGCCCTGGTCGGGCGGGTGGTCGGCGGCCCGGCCGGGGCTGTGCGGGTCCGCCGCCTGCCTCCGGGCTGACCAGGACACACTCGCCTTGGGCCTGTGAGGCGTGCTCGCCTGGAGCCCGCGGGGGCGCGCTCACCTGCGGCGCGCGAGGCGCACCCGCCTGGGCGCGCGAGGCGCACCCGCCCGAGGTGGCGAGGGCAATCGCCTGAGGTGGCGAGGGCAATCGCCTGAGGCGCGCGAGGCCCGGGCGGGCCATGGTCGGCTCGCTGGTCGCGATGCTACGCTCGACCTGGGCATCCCAGACGCCGGAACATCGGCGCCGCCCGGGTGGTTGGGACTGGGTGACCGGATGAGGACCTGGCTGGAAGGACCGATGTTCGAGATCGACCAACTGAGCTACGACGCGCTCGTCGCCCACGCCCGGGAGGAGTTCCCCAACGAGGCGTGCGCCCTGCTGGGCGGGGACGGGCGAGTGGAGAAGGTCTACGCGCTGCCCAACGCCGAGGCCAGCCCGACCTTCTACGTGGTCGAGCCGAAAGCCCTGCTCCGGGCCATGACCGAGATGGACGAGCTGGGCTGGGACCTGGTCGGGATCTTCCACTCCCACACCTTCACCGAGGCGTACCCGTCCCGCACCGACGTCGAGCTGGCGCGCTACCCGGACGCTGCCTACCTCATCCTCTCGCTGGCCGACCAGGAAGCGCCCGAGCTGCGCGCGTTCCGCATCGTCGACGGCCAAGTGACCGAGGAGCCGGTCGAGATCGTCGACCAGGCGAGCCCGGCGGTGGCCGGGTGAGCCCGGTGCGTCCCGCGCCGCCCCCTCCCGGGCCCGCCGCCGGGCTCGCCTCGCCGGTCTGGCACCGCCAGGGTCCGGCCGCCCGCTACGGGCGATGTCGGCGCCGGCCGGCGCACGGCGCCTGAGCCGCGGCCGAGCTCGCCGACCGCTGTCGGCGTGACCGGCCTCCGGCCGCCGCCCACCCCAACCGCCCAGGAGGCCCGCCACCCATGCCTGTCGAAGTCCGCATCCCGACCATCCTCCGCAAGTACTCGGACGGCGCCAAGAGCGTCGCCGCCGAGGGCGACACCATCCGCAGCCTGCTCGCCGACCTGGACGAGCGCTACCCGGGCATCGCCAGCCAGCTCCTCAACGAGGACGGCAGCCTGCACCGCTTCGTCAACGTCTACGTCAACGACGAGGACGTCCGCTTCCTCGGCGCCCTGGACGCCAAGCTGGCCGAGGGCGACGTGGTCGCCATCCTGCCCGCCGTGGCCGGGGGGTCCGGGGGGCTCACGCCTGGCCCCCCGGCGGCCAGGGGGTCTGGGGGGCTCATGCCCAGCCCCCCGGCGGCCAGGGGGTCCGGGGGGCTCATGCCCAGCCACCCGGTCAACGGCGGGAGCGGGTGAGCGACGTGCGGTACGAGGATCTGGTCGACGCGATCGGCAACACCCCGCTGGTGGGCCTGCCCCGGCTCTCGCCCCGGCCCGACGTGCGGCTCTGGGCCAAGCTCGAGGGGCAGAACCCGACCGGCAGCGTCAAGGACCGCATCGCCAAGGCGATGGTGGTGGACGCCGAGAAGACCGGCCGGCTCACCCCGGGCGCGACCCTCCTCGAACCGTCGAGTGGCAACACCGGCATCTCGCTGGCGCTGGTCGCCCGTTTGCGCGGCTACCGGCTGGTGGTCGTCATGCCCGAGAACACCTCCAAGGAGCGCCGCCAGCTCCTCGAGCTGTACGGCGCCCAGGTGACGCTCTCGCCGGCCGCCAAGGGCTCCAACGGCTCGATCGGGGTGGCCAAGGAGCTGGCCGCCGCCAACCCCGGCTGGGTCATGCTCTACCAGTACGGCAACCCGGCCAACGCGCTCGCCCACTACGAGACCACCGGGCCCGAGATCTGGCGGGACCTGCCCGAGGTCACCCACTTCGTGGCCGGGCTCGGCACCACCGGGACCCTCATGGGCGTGGGCCGCTACCTCAAGGAGCAGAACCCCGCCGTGCAGATCGTCGCCGCCGAGCCCGAGTACGGCGACCTGGTGTACGGGCTGCGCAACCTCGACGAGGGCTTCGTCCCCCCGATCTTCGACGAGACCCTGCTCGACCGGCGCATCAAGGTGAACTCGGCCGACGCCCTGCGCCGCACCCGCGAGCTGGCCGCCGTCGAAGGGGTCTTCGCCGGCATCTCCAGCGGTGCGATCCTGCACGTGGCGCTGCGGCTGGCCGAGCAGGCCGAGCAGGCCGACATCGTGCTGCTGGTCTGCGACGGGGGCTGGAAGTACCTGTCCACCGGCGCCTACGGCGCCGACCCCGAGCGCGCCGAGGCGGGGCTGCGCGGCCAGCTCTGGGCCTGACCCCTCGAGGTAGCGGCCGGAGCCGATCGTACCCCTCGAGATAGCGGCCGGAGCCGATCGTATCGAGGTAGCGGCCGGAGCCGATCGTGCCCCTGAGGTAGCGGCTCGAGGTAGCGGCCGGAGCCGATCGTGCCCTTGGTGCCGATCACCCCGATGCTGCGGTTGCGGGTGAGCCGGACCGCCGCGCGCACCGTCGGCGCGGTCACCGGCCCCGACCGCGCGCTGCGGTATCGTGCCGGGCATGGACACGCGACCCATCGGGATCTTCGATGCCGGCGTGGGCGGGCTCACCGTCGCGCGCGCGGTCATCGACCTGCTGCCACACGAGTCGGTCATCTACTTCGGCGACACCCAACGCGGCCCCTACGGCCCCCGTCCCCAGCCCGAGGTGCGCCGCTTCGCCGCGGAGATCATGGACCTGCTGCTCGCCCAGGACGTCAAGCTGGTGGTGGTGGCCTGCAACACCGCCTCGGCGGCCGCCCTGGACGAGCTGCGCGCGGCCTACCCCGTCCCGGTCGTCGAGGTGATCGAGCCGGCGGTGCGCGCGGCGGTCCGGCTCACCCGCAACCGCAGCATCGGGGTGATCGGCACCAAGGGCACGATCGGCTCCGGCCGCTACCTCGAGGCGATCCGGGACACCCACGAGAACGTCACCGTCACCTCCCAGGCATGCCCGGGCCTGGTCGAGTTCGTCGAGCGGGGCGAGACCACCGGCCAGCCGATCCTCGACGTTGCCGGCGCCTACCTGCGCCCGCTGGTCCGGGCCGACGTCGACACCCTGATCCTGGCCTGCACCCACTACCCGCTGCTGACCGGGGTCATCGGCTACCTCATGGGCCCCGACGTCTTCCTGGTCAACTCGGCCGAGTGGACCGCCCGCAACGTGTTCGCCGAGCTGACCCGGGCCGGCCTGCACGCCCCCTACGGGGCGGTGCCGAGCCACCGCTTCCTCGCCTCTGGCGACCCCGACCACTTCCGCCGGCTCGGCGCCCGCTTCCTCGGCCCGGAGGTCAACCGGGTGGAGCGGTGCAGCGCGGGGCCTGCGGCGGCCCGGGGCGCGCTGCCCGAGCCGGCCGAGGCGACCGCGCCGTGATCCGGCTCACCGTGCTCGGGTCCTGCGGCACCTACCCGGCCCCCGGGCGGGCCTGCTCCGGCTACCTGCTGGAGGCGGCGCCCGGCGGCGACGGCAGGGGCAGGCCGGTGCGGGTGTGGGTGGACACCGGCGGGGGCACTCTGGCCAACCTGCTGCGCTACACCTCGCCGACCGAGCTGGACGCGATCTGGGTGAGCCACCTGCACGTCGATCACCTGAGCGACCTCCCCCTCGCCTACTACACCCTCCGCTACGGCGACTTCGAGCCGGCAGGCACCCGCGTCCCCGTGTTCGGCCCGGCCGGCTGGGCCGACCACTTGAGCGGGCTCGTCTCGACCGGCACGTCGTCGCTGCTCGAGGACGCGTTCCAGGTGCACGAGCTCGCCGACGGCGAGTGCCTGCGCTTCGGCCCGCTCACCCTCACCGCGGTCGCCACCGTCCACAGCCTCGAGACCTACGGGGTCCGGGCCGTCGCCGGGGGCCGCACGATCGCCTACTCGGCCGACTCCGGGCCCTGCGACGGGCTCGGGCGGCTGGCCGACGGCGCCGACCTGTTCGTCTGCGAGGCGGCCTGGACCGAGCAGCCCTCGGGCGCCGAGCCGTTCCACATGACGCCCGCGGGCGCCGGCCGGTTCGCCGCCGAGGCCGGCGTGGACCGGCTCGTCCTCACCCATCTTCGTCCCCACGACGACCCCCGGGTCGCCGTCGACCGCGCCCGCCAGGCGTACGGCGGCGACCTCGACGTGGCCGTCGAGGGCAACGTCTACCAGCTCGGAGGAATGCCGTGACCCGAAAGGACGGCCGCGCCCCTGACGCGCTGCGGCCGATCGCCATCACGCTCGGCTGGCAGGAGACCGCCTACGCCTCGGCCCTGGTCGAGATCGGCCGCACCAGGGTCGTGTGCGCGGTCAGCCACGAGGACCGGACGCCCCCGTTCCTGCGCGGCACTGGCAAGGGGTGGATCACCGCCGAGTACTCGATGCTGCCCGGGTCGACCAGCGAGCGCTCCTCCCGCGAGGTGGCCAAGGGCCGCCCCGGCGGCCGCACCCACGAGATCCAGCGCCTCATCGGCCGCTCGCTGCGCGCCGTCACCGACACCGGGGCGCTGCCCGAGTCGACTCTGTGGGTCGACTGCGATGTGCTCCAGGCCGACGGCGGCACCCGCTGCGCCTCCATCACCGGGGCCTGGGTGGCCCTGTTCGCCGCCTGCCACCGGCTCATGCAGGAGAAGCGGGCCAGGACCTTCCCGCTGCGAGACCACGTCGCCGCGGTCAGCGCCGGCATCGTCGACGGCGTCCCCTGCCTCGACCTGCCCTACGAGGAGGACATGCGCGCCGAGACCGACATGAACGTGGTCATGACCGGCCTGGGCGGCCTGGTCGAGGTCCAGGGCACCGCCGAGCGGGAGCCGTTCTCCCGGGCCGAGCTTGACACCCTGCTCGACTTGGCCGGCCACGGCATCGCCGAGCTGGTCGCGGCCCAGAAGCTCGCCCTCGGCGACCTTCTCGAGCAGGCCGCGATCCCGCCCCTGCGCCGCCTCGCCCTCGGCCCGACCCCGCTCCACCTCGGCGCCGCCCGGTCCCGCCCATGACCCGGCGGGAGGGCGCACCCGGAGCCTCGGGGCCGGGCGAGGAGCCGCCGATCCGGGCGCCGGGCGCCCCGAGCGGCGGGCCCGAGGGCGAGGGGCGCCCGACCGTGCCGCGGGTGCTCGTGGCCACCGGCAACCCGGGCAAGCTGCGGGAGCTGCGCGCCATCCTGGCCGGGCTGCCGGTCGAGCTGATCGGCCTGGCCGGCACCTGGCTCGGGACCCCGCCCGAGGTGGCGGAGACCGGGGTCACGTTCCTGGCCAACGCGCTGCTCAAGGCGCACGCGTACGCGGCCTGGTCGGGGCTGGCGACCATGGCCGACGACTCCGGCCTGGAGGTCGACGCCCTGGGCGGCGCCCCGGGGGTCCGCTCGGCCCGCTACGCGGGCCCGGAAGCGACCGACCAGGCCAACCTCGACAAGCTGCTGGCCGAGCTGGCCGGCGTGCCGCCCGAGCTGCGCACGGCCCGCTTCCGCTGCGCCGCCGCCCTGGTCGACCCCGGCCTCGGCACCTGGCACGCGGAGGCGGCCTGGGAGGGCCGCCTGCTCGACGCGCCCAGGGGCGCGGGCGGCTTCGGCTACGACCCGGTGTTCGTCCCCGACGGCTGGACGCGCACCAGCGCCGAGGTCGACGCCCCGACCAAGGACGCCGCCTCCCACCGCGGCAAGGCATTCCGCGCCCTGCGCCCGGCCATCGAGCGCTGGGCCGAGGCGGTCCTCTCGTGATGCCGCCCTGAGGCCCCCGCGACAGGACCGCCCGGGTAGCAGATCTGCCGGCGACCTCAGCCGGACGTGCCCGAGCTACCCTCGCCCGGGACGAGCCCGTACGACGTCCACAGGGGCTGGCAGCCGGCCCGGTACCTGACACAGCGGTAGAGCAGCAGGAACGCATAGCCGTCGAAGGTGGTCTCGCTGTCGCTCGGCACCAGGCCGATGTACTCGGACGGCATGCTGAGGCGGTCGACCGTGGCCTGCACGACGCCGTCGGGTCGCTGGAAGCGGAGCTGGCGGTTCCAGTAGGTGTAGAAGCCACCACGCAGGGCCGGCCGGTAGGACGTGTCGTGGGCGCCGTGGCGCACGACGGCGTCGTCCTCGATCTGGGTGGAGACCGCCAGCCGGGCCGCGGTGTCGGCGTAGGCGCGGCGGCCTACCTCGCCGTACTTGTAGCCGAGCAGCGTCTCGAGGGCGCCGAAGGCGAAGGTGCGCAGCGCGCTGGCGCGCTCGCGGTCGCAGCCGAGCGGGTTGCAGCGGGGGATCCCGAAGCCGAGCCGGTCGAAGGCCAGCTCCAGCCGGTCGGCGGTGGCGCTCGCCGTGGTCGTCCGGCCGGGCAGGAAGCCGCTGCCGTTGGCATAGGAGCGGGCCGGCGACCCCTCCCGGTGCAACGCCTGGACGGCCTCGAGCGTGGGCAGGAACGTGTCCTGGCGGGCCGCCCACAGGTAGGGGCGGGCGTCGAGCAGGCACGCCTTGGACCGGTAGGGGTAGGCGAGCGGGGTGTCCGGGGGCTTGAGCCGGCAGTCCAGGTAGGCGTCTATGAGCAGCTCGTGGCGGTAGCTGAGGTCGGCGGGGTACTGCCGGCCCTGGCCGAACAGGGTGACGCGAAGGTCGAGACCGGGCTGGAAGCCTGCGTTGACCATGAACCGGGCCAGGGCGTCGGCTCTGGCCTTGTCGCGCTTGGCCTGCGCGTAGAGCCAGGCCTGCTGGGTCGCGTGGCGCACCGTGAACCGGAAGCTGCGCAGGTGGCTGAGGTCGGTGCTGGGGAAGGTGAGCGTGTAGGTTGGGTAGGGGGCGCCAGGCGCGCGGGGCGAGAAGCCGCCGACGCGGGTGTCGTCCAGCCACACGTCGGCGCTGTCCAGGCCGCGGTCGCGCATCTCGACGGCGGTGACGGTGATCTGGTAACGCCCCGGACCGGCGTTCCAGTCGCAGCGGACGCGCAGGCGCAGGGCGTCGGTCGTGGCCGGGCTCGCGAAGGTCAGCTCGTAGGTCTCGGTGGCGTAGGCCGACTCCAGCCGGGTGATGCCAGTGAGCGACGGGCAGTCGCCCGGCCGGCACTGTTCCGACCGGGTCTGGCCGGCCAGCACCCAGCGGTTGTAGCGGGGGAAGTACACCCGGATCGGGAGTCCGTAATACTCCGACTGGACCGCGCCGACGGCTCCCAGCGGCTTGTACAGCCCGTCGAGGTAGCGCTCGGCCCCGGCGAGGACGCGGTTCAGCTCACTCAGCGACGGGGCGATCAGGACCGGCGCCTTCGGCTGCGCGGCCGGGTCGCTGGAGTGCGCGATGGCGACCGCCGGGACGACCAGGGCGCAGACCAGGGCGAGCGCGACGAGGCGACGGACCGACCGGCCAGCTGTCGGCGCGGGAAGCCGAACGCGATGGCGCCACGGCACCCGGCGACCCGGTAGAGCCGGCGCGGCCCCGCGCGCCGGCGCGGACCGGAGAGCCGGCGCGGACCAGGAAGCCGGCTCGGACCGGGGAGCGGGCGCGGTCCGGGGGGCCGGCGCGGTCCCGGGAGCGGGTGCGGTCCCGGGAGCGGTCCGGGGAGCGGGCGCGGTCCCGGGAGGCGGTCCTGGGCGGCGCGCCGGCCGGGTCGTGGGTGACAGCCTGACTTCGCGTGCCAGCCTGGCCTCGCGCGGGCCGACGCGAACCCCGAAGGGTGCTTGGGCGGCGACTGGCGGGCCGTGGTCATCAGCCGGTGGCATCGCGCCAGCGATCGACCGACGGCGCACCCGCGCCGCAAACTCGAACAACCGCAACATGGCCCCCCCGGACCGGTTGGGAAGCCTCTACCGGATCGTGCGAAATTGTCCATCCCCGGCGGCAAGGTGCCCATCAGCAGATCTACACACCTGCACCCAGGGCCGTCAGCCGCTGGCGGGCGCGGCCTCGCCCCGGTAGATCCGGCGGACGATGTCCTCGATGTCGGGCTCCACCAGGGTCAGGTCGACCACCTCGTGGCGGTCGAGGACCCGGGCGATCAGCTCGGCCGCGCTCAGTTCGTCGCGGGCGAACTGCAGCCAGCGCCGGTGGCCCTCGGCCCGCACGGTCGCCGCCCCCTCCAGCTCCACCCGGACGTCGTCGACCAGGTCGACGACCAGCACCCGGGTGGTGCCGTAGGCGTCGCGGAGCCGGTCGACGGTGCCGTCGTAGATGAGGCGGCCGTGGTCGATGATCATGAGCCGGCTGCAGAGCTGGGTGATGTCATCCAGGTCGTGGGTGGTGAGGATCACCGTGGTGCCCTCGGCCCGGTTCAGCTCGCGCAGGAAGTCGCGCACGGCCGCCTTGGCCTCCACGTCCAGCCCGATCGTCGGCTCGTCGAGGAACAGCACCCGCGGCATCGGCAGCACCGCCGCGGCCAGCTCAGCGCGCATCCGCTGCCCCAGCGACAGCGCCCGCACGGGCTCGTCGAGCAGCGGCCCGAGGTCGAGCAGCGCTGCCAGCCGGGCCAGCCGCACCGCCTGCTCAGCCCCTGGCACCCCGTAGAGGTGGCCCACCAGCTCGAACGACTCCCGCACGGGCAGGTCCCACCAGAGCTGGCTCCGCTGGCCGAACACCACCCCCATGCGCCGGGCGAGCCGGCGCCGCTCGCGCCAGGGGACCAGCCCGTCCACCCTGATCGTGCCCGCCGAAGGGACCAGGATCCCG